>JAITPE010000164.1 GCA_031289575.1 Spirochaetia bacterium
TTCTCGGAAAGCAAACCGTGGCTTCCGGTGAACGAGGACTCAAGGATTGTTAATGTCTACAGGCAGGATGATCATCAGACATCGCTGCTGAACTTTTACAGGCGCGTCATAAACCTGCGAAAGAAAGAGCGTGCGCTTTATCAGGGAGACTGGATTCCGGCAGATACCGGACGCGATATTTTGGCATACTACAGAGAGGATGGGGATTCGTGCTTTTTTATCGCGCTTAATTTTTCTGGATCAGAAAGGCGCTGCAAGGCAAACAACGCCTCGCATTTTGAAGTAACCGTATCCACCAACCGCATGCCGAACGCGCGTATGTCAATAAAGGATTTTGTGTTAAATCCATATGAGGTTTTAATAGCCAGGAGAATAAACTGAGGCAGGCAAAAAATCCTGTATCCATAAAATAAGGAGCCGCGTATGCCGCTTGCCGAAGGGAAAACATTTGATTTTGAGGATCACTCCAGCATAAGGAGCGGCTTCCTCGAAACCATTGAGTACAGCGGCAATCCGCAGGTGATTACCTGTGAGACCGGTGAGTTTAGCGCGGTGTGCCCTTTTTCGGGACTTCCCGATATAGCAAAGGTCACGCTTGAGTACATTCCGGCGGACAAAATAATCGAACTTAAATCATTGAAATACTACTATACCTCCTTCCGCAATGTGGGGATATACCAGGAGGCCGCGACCGACCGCATTTTTAAAGACCTCGAAAAAGCCCTTGAGCCACGTTTTTTGAAAGTCACAACGCTCTACAATATACGCGGCGGAATACTCACAACATGTGTCATGGACACCAGAAGTGTAAGAGAAAACTCCGCTAAAAATATTTGACAGCTTACCCATGATTACTATTCATGCCTTATATTTGCTTTATGAGGTCATTCAACCCGTGAAAAAAATCCGCTTACATCTCATATATCTGCTGCTCACGGCCTTTGCATGCTCCTCAGACTCTTTAAAAGAGCGGCCGCCTTTCAGCCATTTTACGGTATCCTTTGAGCAGGACGGCCTAAAAATACAGCCCGACGGAATAACCGTTCATCTTGAAAAAAGACCCTTTTCTATTGTTGTATCATTTGACGTCCCGGGCGGCGTTTTTGTAAACGCCTCGCTCTCCCCCGCGACCATGGAAAAAACAACCGAAGGTATTCCGGCCCGGCAGATAGAGGCATTTTCGCAAAGCGCCATAGACGAAGAGCTATTCAACAGTAACGAAAGAATAGTTATCTCGGACAACAGGGCCGGGTTTTGGCGCTATGCCGGTGAAAATGAAAATGACTTCAACAGTTCACTGCCCCAAAACGGAGTAATTGAATGCAGAAGAACAGTATCAGCGATTTCATACGCGGAATCCATGAACGAAACAATCCCTGTGGCAAAACTTCCCGGCGAGAACATCTATCTCTCCTTCATGAAATTTGACTGGAGCAGCGATTACTCAAACAGAATAGAAAAAAAACGTGACTGCATAGTCATACGTTTTTTAAACAGCAAATAAGGAACGAGAGATGCCCGAGGAAACCGAAGAAATCCTGATCCCCTACGATAACATGAAAGAACAGCTCATGAAAGAGATATCCTCTTTCGCCGATGCAACAGGGCTGAGCATTCCCATGCCAGAGATCTCCTATGAAAAAGGGGCAACTCAAATAACCTTTGACACCGCCCCGCTCACAGACTCGCTTCTTTTTAACTGCGTCCGTGTAATAAAAAAATACATCGAAAACGTGCGCATAATAACATTTGACGATGGGCACTACAGTCTCCAGGCGCTGGGACGCAACATTTTCAAGACCGATTCCATTCTTGACAGCATAAAATTCTCTTTTTTCTCTCTCAACTATCCCAAATGCATCATTTCCAAAAAAGGCCTGCTCACTCAGGATGAACTCAACGCGGCCGCGGACATCTTCAAGACATTCTTTGCCGAGCCCAAGGAAGACCCGGAGCTGCGCCTTAAAAGGCTGGGGGCCGCCGTCATGGGCAGCTCGGGAATAGGCTGGGACTACATAGCGGGCTACGAAGAGGTAAAGCGCACAATCAGGGAATCCATCATAATGCCGCTGCAGAATCCCGCCGTTTACGACAAGATCGCGGGATTAACCAGAAGAGTGTTCGAACCCAACAGGCCCCGCGCCATACTCTTTGAAGGGCCGCCGGGCGTGGGAAAAACAACGGCTGCGCGCATCATAGCCGGAGAGGCGGGAACACCGCTGATATATGTTCCGATTGAATCCATAATGTCCAAGTGGTACGGAGAATCATCGCGCAACCTCGCCGAAATTTTTGACATAAGCGAGGACATGGGCGGAGCCATTCTGTTTCTTGATGAAATAGACTCCTTGGCCGGTTCAAGAGACCAGAACATGTTCGAGGCGACCCGCCGCATACTCTCCGTGCTCCTGCGCAAATTAGACGGCATCGACGCGGCCGAGAACACCATAACCATAGGCGCGACAAACCGCAAGGACGACTTGGATAACGCACTCATAAGCCGGTTTGACCAGAGCATATTCTTCCCTCTCCCAAACGCGCAGGAGCGCTCGGCAATCTTCGGCGGGTACGCGATGCATCTTACCGATGAAAACATAAAAGTCCTGGGAGATCGTTCCGCGGATTTCTCCGGAAGGAATATCAAGGACGCGTGCGAGTTTACCGAGCGCAGGTGGGCGCGGAAACTTATAATAAGCAAGTCCGAGGCATCGGCCCCGCCCTTTGAGTACTACCAGCGCACTTTGCAGATTTGGAAAAAGCGGTGACTCACTTTTGTCCGTTCTTGAGAACCTGCTCCTTTATTTGATCCATCATCCGCCCTTTGACGGCGTTTTCCTTTAAATCCTCTATCTTTTTGCGGCCATGCTCAATAATTTCATCGCTGTTTGTGGGCACATCCTCCCCATTGTACACAAGATAGCCGGCGTACACCCCTACCGCGAGAGCGGCCGTTATGAAAAGCCAAAGAAAACGCTTAATAATAGCAATAATTATCATGACGCCGATTAAAATGCAGACAAGCAGCAGAACAGTATTGGAAGTAATTATTGATATGATGTCGGACATTTTCGTCTCCACAGATATGATGTTTAATCATTTTTACCCGAAAAAGCCTGTCAAGCAGGAAAAACAGGTATAAATTTGCGGGTTTAAAAAATATTATTGCTTTATCACAAAAAAACATTTATTTTGGTAGTATAATGGAAAGGGAAGAGCGCAATAAAGACCGAAGCATAGCCGGCAGCCTATGCCGTTTTAAAATTGAGGATGAAGAGTTTTTTTCCGATACAAACGTAAGCATCGCTATAAAAAAAGCCTTCGATGAACACAGGTGCTTCTGCTTTTACCCTGACAGAGAAATAACCGACCGCATAAGAGAAGGAGCGCATCCGAAAGATTTCGGCTGGCGCTTCGCGGAGATGCTGAACCGGATCCTGCTGGAGGCATCCAAGGGCGGCTCAATCAACGACATAAGGATCTATGACACAAGAACCTCGGCAAGCATAGTCTTTGCGCTCATGTGCCTTCACCACGCGATGAGTTTGAGAAATTTCAACACGCTGTTCACCCGCAGAATAGTGTTGATACGGGAAAACCCGGGAGTTCCGACCATACACCATCTCTCGGACGAATCGACGGTTATATCACATATAGGCCAGGGGCCGTACTGGGCGGAAACTCCGTCCATCTATCTTGGACTCAATATCTTCGCGGCCATAAAGACCGAAACCGACAAGGGCGAATCCGCCATTATGGAGGAACTGTCCAGTTTGCTGATGATTGAAGAGAGGGCAATCGAAACCGGTTATGTGCACGAACTCACATATCCCAGCTCCGTGTCATTTCAAATAATGAATCTCCTGAACTCGGTTCTCAAGAACTCCAGATTTGATGAAGGCGCATCCGGAGAAATACCAGATTCCGGAGCCGTTCCAAAATTTTTGCCCGATACAAGAAACGAACTTCTCACAGAACTCGACGCCAGGTTAGAAACCGAGGTACTCAATTTCGATTATGCCCGAAACATAAAGGCTCTCCAAAACATAGAGAACCTCGCGCGAAGCTATAAAAAATACGGCAGCAGGGAATCCCTGCGCGAAATCGTGCGCCTTTTAGTAGCCGCCTCGGGGCATGACATTCATGAAATCAGAAACAGGGCGAACATCATACTTGAGAGAGTACTCGCGCCAAAAGAATTTGACGCGCCCATAGCCCTGCGTTTCATAAACTCGTCCATCGGCAAAAAGAACAAATTCTCTTTCAAGAACCCGGCATCATCATCCTCCGAAACTCATTGCCTTCGCATTTACCGCAACGCGTCAAAGGACGAACTGACTCTTGAAAGCGAAATATTGTTCGAAGACATAGAATTGGTTTCAGAGAACGGAAGCTTGGTTTGCGAATGGACATCCGGCGAATACGGACACTACGATTTTACCGTCATGCGCGGCGCAGGCCAATCGATGGAATGGCTAAAAGAAACCGAATACAGCGGGCGCATTAACATTATTCCCGATGTGAGCGGAGAAATCATCCTCGAGATATTCGTAGACATTCATGGACACACAAAGGCCTACTGGCACAAAGAGGACGGGCACCCCGGCCTTCTCTACAACGAGAACGGAGAGGTCATACGTTTGGGCAATCTGAACGATGTTACCGCTCACTTGGAACACATAAAAAAAACCTATTTCATCTCATCCATATATCTTCTGGGAACGCAAAAACGCGGAACAAACAGCGACGACTGGGCTCCGGAAGCTACATCGCCCTCGCCTTTTTCTCCGGTAAGCCTTGTTGATATTGAACCGTCTCTGGGCGGAGAGCAGGCGCTGAAAAGCTTCATCGCGAAAGCGCATGAAATGGAGATTAAGGTAATCCTTGATATAGTACCGCACATCAACAGAAGAAGCCCTCATATTGACGACAGCCTTGTGGTTATGACCTACAATGATTACGGAACTCTCGTTCAGCGCTCGTCAACCGACGGCCGCTACGGTTCATGGAACGACGGCAAGCTGCTTAACTACAGAAAGTTTGAAGTTTGGGAATGGCTGATGTGGTCGATAAACACACTCATAGATAAGTTCGACATCGACGGCATACGCTTCGACTCGGCTCACGCGCTTCCCATAATGATGAAAAAAAACAACTTCCCTTATGAATACAACAAGAAGCGCGGCCATGAAGAAATGCTTGAAGGCCGCATCATTGTAAACGAAAGGGAATACGGACACTTCATTACAACCGGGTACTACGACTGCGCCTGCCGCGATCAGATTGCCGTTCCCATACATTACTATCTCATGCTCGGCATAGAGCGTAAACTAAGGGAAAAGAAAAAATCATTCTTTATAAATATTGCCGAATGCTTCTGGGGGCATGAGCAGTTTCTCACCAGAACAGGGCTCATACCGTACAACTCATCGCTGTTTAAAATATGCGAAAACATAATACACGGAAAAACAGACGTTCGGGAAATATACCATCTCTATGACAGCTACTTTCCCTCGGCGCTGCCCGAAGGCACAGAGCTTTTGGGAATTCTGGGCAACCACGACGAACGCCGCGCGCTGAACACCTTCGGCGAGAGAGGACTCAAGGCGGCTATAGCGCTTACTCTTTTCATGCACAATATAGTCATGGACTATGAGGGCGGCGCAGAAGGCGAAAGCTGGAAGGTTTTTTTAGACAACATATATGTAAACTGGAACCAGTTCGAGTACGCCGCTACAAGAAGCTTCTTTACTTTTTACAGGGAGTCGTACCGCTTTCACAGCAGAAACAAGGGCAAGGGATATCTCCTTTGGGCGAACAACAACATGGCGGCCGCCGCCATAAAGTTTACACAAAAAAATATTTGGATAGGCGCGTTCAATTTTGCCGATTCCAACCAGAGCGTATCAATACAGTTCGACAATCCAATGCTTCCCATTCCGGATGACGCGCATTACCGGTTGAGCGACATCACATACTCCAATTACACAAATAAATGGGCATACTTTACCGGAAAGGAACTCAAGGCATCCCATGTAGACGCGGTTGTATCTTTCACAGAGAGAGTAAAGATATTCAAGATAGAGGAGGTAAGCCTTGAAGAGAACTACTCGGCCTTTCTCCTTGATTCATTTATACGCCTTGCCGAGCTTTCCGAAACCAAAAACATAGAGTCAAACTTCGCCTTCGCGGAGATGGCAGCCAATGTAAAAACATATGAGGCCCTGCAGTCATTCCTGTCTGTGCGCATAAAACCGCTTTTGTCGGGAGCGGAAGGGCAAGCGGTAATACACGCGATAAAAAGAACCATGTTCTATATGTTCAATCTGAAGATTCTAAGGGGAAATGATTTTCTGGAATACAGAAAAAAGATGAAAAACGACCCCAATGATTTTATACAATCAATGAGCGTTGAGCTTGCTGCCCCCCACACAAGAGGGCCGTTAGTCTTCATGTCGGCCGAGGCCAATCCTTTTTCCAAAAGCGGCGGCTTGGCAAATGTTGTATATGAGCTGCCGATAGAGATGGCGAAGCTCAACGAAGAGGTGTATGTAATAAGCGGATACTACCATCACGGCTCGGATAAGGAAAAGCAGATGATGGCCGACGCTGTGAAAAAATACAACATCCAGTATACCGGAGTCAATGTGAGTTTCTTCATCATGGGTGAACGCTTCGAGGTAGGCGTTCACAGCGGACGCGTAAACGGCGTAACCTACTTTCTCCTTGAGCACTATGAATTTTTTGACGGGTTATACTGGGGTTATACCGCGTCCGAAAAACTGCGCCGCAGAATTGCTTTCGCCAGGTCTTGCGCCGAGGTCATAATGCAGTTCAAAATCCGCGCGCGCTACACATTTACAAACGACGCGTACATAGGCATATTCAACGGAATAGTCCGCTGCGATCAATACTATATGAACAGCGAGTACTTCAAGAATAACACATTTCTGCACATAATACATAACGGCGGCTGGCAGTACTTTGACGCCTATGACCGGTTCGAAAACGGGTTTGATTTTTTCGACCTGTTCAACATGCCCTCATGGCGCGCCGGCGAATTTTGCGATCCGGTTTACGGAAACCGGATCAACTGCATGGCCGCGGGAATCCATTTCGCCGACAGGGTCATAACGGTAAGCCCCTCGTACGCGATACAAATCGAATACGCCTGTGACGGCATGGAACGTATACTGCGCAATGTAATAGGCATAAGCAACGCCATAGGGCGCAATTTTAGGGAAAATATAATCGGCCGTTTTAATGAATCCGGCTTTGTCGAAAAGAACTATGAGCCGCTTGTCGAATTGATTAAAGGAAACCCTGTTTTGCTAAAAAAAATAGAAAGCCGCTACCCCGAAATTTTAACCGGTGCTTTTTACCCGGATAGCATCAGCGAACCGGCGCGCATGGCAATAACGGTAAGAATGCGCAACAAACTTCTCTTCCAATTTGAGCACGGACTTGAGGTTGATCCCGACATCATACTCTTTTGTATGATACACCGCATCGCGGAACAGAAAGGCTTTCAGCTGCTGCTCGACGCGTCCGAAGGACTTTTCAAACATCTCGGCTGCCAGGCATTCGTAGGCGGAGCGGTCGCCTCCGGAGACAACAGAGGGCATGAACTCGCGGCCGGGCTGCATCAGCTCGCCTCGTACTACCGCAAAAACGTAAATTTTTCCGAAGGCTACTTAGAGGTAGCGATACCATTGCTATCATCCGACATTTTCTGCATGCCCTCCATGCACGAGCCCGGAGGCATATCACAGCTTGAGGCCTTCGCGGCCGGATGCCTTGTTGTAGCAAGGGCAACCGGCGGGCTCCGCGATACAGTCACGCCTATACAACCGCAGGGAAAGAGCGTAAAAGGAAACGGTTTCCTTTTTTCAGACTATAACTCATGGGCATTCTATGACGCCATGCAGCGGGCCGTGGAGTTTTTCAAAAACAATCCGCCCGAGGTAATACAGGCCGCGCGCTTCAACGCGGAGAACTCGGCCTATTACTGGGACAAGCCGGCGCGCAGATACATAAAGACCATATACGGGTTGACCGAAACTATAAGGATTTTTGATGATGAAAGCTGAGAAAAAACTTTTAATACTTGCAGTCTCATTCTGCCTTGCCCAAGGAGTGACTCACGGCCGTGAGTCACTCCTCGACCAACTGAGCGGTGAAACCGTTGTCCCCAGAGAAGCAAACACCATATACCTTGTCCCGTTCAAAAACATGACCAAGCACAGCGCACTTCCGGACAGAATAACATCAAAGCTCAGCAGCCTCATAGTGTCGGACGGCAGGCTTGCCATACACAAGGAAATGGACGCCGCCGACACCGTTCTTGAAGGAAAAATAAAAAATCTGCAAACCCAGCCGCTTACATTCAACAGCTTCGGCCGTGAGGACAAAAAACGCCTGCGCATAGTGGTATCGGTTAAGCTCACCGACAACAGGAAACAAAGAGTAATATTTGACGATCCGGAGATTCAGGCGTTCATAGAATTTTCGGAAATAACTCCGCCCATTACATCGGAGATTCAGGCGGTGGAGAATCTGATCGACAGCCTGTCAAAGCGCATCTTCTCGAAAATAATAAGCGGATGGTACACAAATGAAATGACAAATATTGAAAAGGGAAAAAAACAATAATGGCCTTTGTAAAATATCCTAACGCAAAAGTTCTCAAAGCCGAATTAGCCAAAAAAAAAATAAATCGGATGTACCTCTTTCTTGGAGAAGAAGAAGGCGATAAGGATAAATGTATTGCCGAAATAAGTTCCATTCTCTTTAATGAAAGCAATTACGCCGCGGAATCCATTGGCCGTTTTCACTGCGAAAACGGAGAAATAATGGAGGCTGCCGGATTCGCCCTTTCAAGTTCCATGTTTTCTAATACAAAACTGTGCGTTCTCTATAATATTGACGCCATACCTGCCGGCAAAAAAAATCAGCCCATAATACTTGATGAAATAGTGGACGGCCTTCCGGACGGCACAAGCCTCATTGCCACGACAATAAAAAATATGCCTCCCTCGTCACTCTCCGCCGGAGCGCTAAAAAAATTCCAGGTGATCCAGTTCTGGAGATACTTTGACAGCGATATTTCCGCTTACATAACTGCAAACTTGAGGAAACACGGATTCCAAACCGAAGACGGAGCCGTGAATCTCATCATAGCGAACACCGGCAACGACATACGGAAAATCGACGAGGCAATTGAAATACTTATAAATTCATCATCCGGAAAAACCATAAGCAGAGAATCTGTTATATCTGTTATTTCGGATGACGCTGAAGTGTCGATCTTTGAGTTCTCAGA
>JAITPE010000253.1 GCA_031289575.1 Spirochaetia bacterium
ACCGATGTCTATGTCGCAGGGTATGGGTCAAACGGCAGTAAAGATGTCGCGAAATACTGGAAGAACGGCGTTGCAACCGCGCTTACCGATGGTACCTATAATGCCCAGGCTCGTTCCATCTATGTTGTGCAGGAATAAGGCGGTAGTTATACGGCAAAACCTTGGGGTAGCAGTTTAATTTTGGGGGTCATTCTGCGCGCAGTCGCAGAATCTATGGCGCCTGAAATTGCATGGTATCTATTGTTTCATAGGGCGTTGCCCTATGCTATCGGAGATATGGCTTTCAGCCATAGCGCAAGCCGCGCGCCGTAGCTGCGCTGCCTCACAAGGCAAGTTTGGGTCTATGCTGATTTTGCCGGTACAAGAGTGGGCTGAAAGCCCAACAAGCATTAGCGTAGGGCAACGCCCTGCGCATCGAAAATGTTTGTATATCGTTTTAATCCCACAAATATCGTTAAAATAGGGCTCTTCGATAGGAGGACGGCGTTTGCCCCCAAAATACCCAAAAATGAGAGGTTTTTTTAAATAAATATTGACTAAATAAGCCGCCGCCTGTTAAGGCTTACACTGCGGATTGTTCTTTTGCGGCCGCAAATTAAAAGGTGGAGTAATATGGCAATAAATACTATTCTTTCTTTTCTGGTTCCGAAAGAGAATAAATTTTTCCCTTTGATTAATAATATCGGCTTTGTTCTGAATAATGCCGGAAAAGCCTTGATCGAATTTATAAATGCCGACAAGGAGCAAATGGACGGCCTCTATGTTAAAATAAAGAGCTACGAAAAAGAGGCCGACGGCCTTGTTGATACTGTTTTTGTGGAACTGAACAATACCTTCCTCACCCCATTTGACCGGGAGGATATTCAACTGCTTTGCGAAAGGCTTGATGATACCCTTGATTCAATCAATTCATCTTCTAAAAGGGTTCTCCTGTTCATGCCAAATTATATTCCCGAAGCCGCCATAGAGATTTGCAACATAATATCGGCCTCGTGCGAGGCGATATATATTGCATTGAAAGAGCTAAAAACCATCGGTAAAAAATCCGATCTCGCGCTTGGACAATGCGACAAGCTGCACGCTCTTGAGCATGACGCGGATGATCTCTATGAAGAGTATATGAAGCATCTATTTGAAAATGAACATGACAGCGTTGAACTTCTCAAACTGAAAGAGATAATGCAGGAACTTGAAAGAACAACCGACATAACTCATTCTGTAGGAAAAATTATTAAAACTATCATTGTTAAGTACACATAAACCATGACACTGCTCCTTGTGATTATTTTTCTCGCTCTGATTTTTGATTTCATAAACGGCTTCCATGATGCGGCCAACGCCATTGCCATGGTCGTTTCCACCAAGGTGCTTACGCCGCTTCAGGGAGTGCTGTGGGCGGCCTTCTTTAACTTTGTCGCTTTTTTCATAGCGAAGTACATCATAGGTGAATTTGGAATCGCCAATACTGTTTCCAAAACTGTATTTACCGAATATGTTACGCTGCATATAATTTTGGCCGGCCTCATAGCTTCCATTATATGGAACTTGGCAACCTGGAGGCTCGGCATCCCGTCATCATCGTCCCATACTTTGATCGGAGGCTTTGCCGGCGCGGCCATCGCGGCATGGGGCTTTCAGTCGATTCATCTTGATGTCATAGGTTTTATCGCGATCTTCATCATACTTGCGCCTCTCACCGGAATGTTTGCCGGGCTTCTCACAATAACCGCCACAATGCACCTCGCGAAAAAAGCGCGTCCGCATACAGCCGACAACTGGTTCAGAAAAATACAGCTTCTTTCATCGGCTCTTGTGAGCGTCGGCCACGGCCTTAACGATTCACAGAAAGTTATGGGGATTATAGCCGCGGCTCTCATCTCTTTCAACACCGCCTCTGCCGGCGCCGACATCCCTGACTGGCTGCGTTTGACCGACATCAACGATATTCATGACTGGACTCCGTTTGCCTGCTTTACGGTTATAGCTCTGGGCACCATGGTCGGCGGCTGGCGGATTATGAAAACAATGGGCAGCAGAATTACAAAGATTACTCCGGTTGAAGGATTCTGCGCCGAGACCTCCGCGGCAGTGACCCTCTTCATTACGGAATTTCTCAAGGTTCCGGTAAGTACAACTCACGTTATAAGCGGAAGCATCATGGGCGTGGGAGCCGTAAAGCGCCTCTCGGCCATCAGGTGGGGCGTTACTATTGATCTTTTGTGGGCATGGATTTTAACGATTCCGGTAAGCGCTTTGCTCAGCATGGGAATATACATGCTTATAAAATTCTTTATAAAATAAATTTATAGAAAAAAACAAAACAGGAAAGCTATGGAAAAATACGCCGCCATTGTGGACACGGTAAGGGCAAAGACACCCTTGGTTCATCAAATAACAAACTATGTTACGGTTAACGACTGCGCGAATATACTAATTTGCGTTGGAGCCTCGCCTGTCATGTCTCACGCCATGCGGGATGTTGTGGATATGGTCAATATCGCGGACGCCCTGGTGCTCAATATCGGCACGCTTGATGAAGAGCAAATAAAGGCAATGTTCGCTGCCGGTAAGGCGGCCGCGAAGAGGGGCATCCCGATTGTCCTTGATCCTGTAGGCACCGGCGCGACTCCGTACCGGACGCAGACCGCGGCGCTGATCATGAAAGAACTGCCTGTATCCATAATCAAGGGCAACGCCGGAGAGATAGGAACGCTTGCCGGCGAGGACGCCCTCGTCCGCGGAGTGGATTCG
>JAITPE010000007.1 GCA_031289575.1 Spirochaetia bacterium
CCGGAAACATGAGCCTTACGACGCCTGTTTTTATAAGCTGGGGCGGCATCCTCGGCGGGGTAAGCGCCGCGCTCATCTCGGCAAAGGTATGGAAAATACCTTTGCCGGATTTCGCCGACTTGTGCGCGCCGGCCTACCTCACAGGAATCGGCATCGGAAGAATCGGCTGCTATCTCGGCGGCGGCTGATTCGGAGTACATACCGATTCGGCGATAGGGGTTGTTTTCTCAAACATGGCTGTTCCGGCCGGCGCGGCAATCCAGCCGGTAGTTCCGGTACAACTCATAAGTTTTGCCTATCTCGCGGGGGGCGGCGCCGTGTTCGGAGCGCTTTATTTAAAGAACGCGCCCGCAGGCGGACGGCTCTTCGCTTTCTCGGCTCTTTTTTATTCAACGGGCAGGTTTATCATAGAATTTTGGCGCGATGATTACAGGGTTTTCTTTGCCGGGCTCTCGGACGGGCAGTTTTTTTCACTGTGCTTTTTTGCGGCGGGATGCATAATTTTATTCAGAACACGTAAAAACGCTAAAGTTAATTCTTCCGGGTAACGATATTATATGTATCATTTTACACTAACTTCCTTGCCCAGATGAAATACTCTGCGGCTTTTTTTTACCTATTTTTTTCTTGACTCCAGAAGGAGAAAAAAGATATATATCAATTTGAGGTTGATATGGTAGACACAAAGCTCCTTGAGATTATAGCTTGTCCGGCCTGCAGGGGCGATCTTGAGTATGACGCCAGAAATGAGAAACTGACATGCATCGAATGTGCCGCGGTTTATCCCGTCATGGACGGGATTCCGGTAATGCTTATAGATGAAGCCGAAACCGATAAACTCATTGACAAATAAATCCCAAATACGCTATAGGTACTTATTGCGCCGGAAATTCATTTTTAATAAGGTAAATAATGTTTGATTCAAAATCACCAGTGGTGAAGTTTGCCGGATACTTTGTCATAGGCCTTTTTTTACTTGTGATCATAATATCATTCGGGATGCCGGATGTTTGCGCCCCTTCTGGGCTTACCTCTGCGGTAGTCGCGTCCGTAAATGGAAAAAAATTGGACTATATTGATTTTGCCAGATTCAAAGAACAGTTCCCTTCGGCTAAGGACGGAAAAATGGATTCGATGCTCCTTGACAGATTCATTGTTCAGGAACTTCTTTGGCAGTATACTCAAAAGCTTGGAATAACCTCGTCCGATGACCGGATCGCCAAGGCGCTCCGGAATCTCTTCACGGATCCGTCTACAGGCAGGTACAGTCAGGATACGCTCAAAAAATATATGCAGAACTATCAGTTGACATTCCCAAAATTTGAAGCCCTTCTAAGGCGGGATATCGCCATAAACGACTTCAATTCCTCTATCTATGCCGGAACATCGGTCTCAAAAAACGATGCCGCTGAGGAATACCTGTGCCGCAATTCAAAAATACAAATAAGCTATATATTCCTCTCTAAGCAGGATATATTAAAACGCTACTCCGAACGCATCACCGTAACCGATGAAGAAATAAACAATGAGATGAAGAACAATCCAGGTGAAGTGAAAGACCCGCAGACCGACAGGGAGCGCATAAAAGAAAAACTCGCCGGGAAAAAATCATCGGCCATAGAAGATGAACTCGCCGGGAAAATAAACGCCGCGGCATCGGCAGGCAGGAGTTTTGCGGAAACAGCGGCAATGCTTCAGGGAACAGCAGGGACATCAGCCGTTTTTACCCCCGGGGACCCGCTTCGGGAACAGGGAAGCGGGAAATCGCTGTCCCTTCTTGAAAACTCAAAAATTTTCAGAGAAAGCTGCATGAGTATTAAACCCGGAGCGTCGTCGGAACTCATACGCACATCCGGAGGGCTATATGTGTTCACTCCGACGCTTAAACAATCAGGCGGCGGCAATCCCGCCGAGGCCGAGCTAAAAAACATAGCCGGAGAAATGCAAAGGGACAGGGCTAATTTCTTTATGAACAGCATAATATTGAGATTCAATGAAGAATCAAAAATTATAAAAAATTTAAAAGACAATTAGATATAGCCGAAGATATAGTATATGAATGGGGGAAATAGTCATCTATGAATTTGAACGCAGAGTACATCAATCCGTTTCTGGAAGCCTCGAGTATTGTTTTTAAGTCAATACTGAATGTTGATTTAAGAAGGGGGAAGCTCGTAATAAAACCTAGCCCCAATCCCTCAATGGAAATAGCCATGATCATAGGAATCGTCGGCGGCATTACAGGCGAGATTGTTTACAGCATGGAATTTAACATGGTAAAGAAGATCGCGAATGTTCTTGTACCTGGGCTTACCGAAGACCAAATAAAGACCGAATATGTGGATATAATGGGTGAAATAGCCAATATGATAACCGGTAATGCCATGAATCTGTTCGCCTCTACCGATAAAATTATAGATATAACAACACCGACCGTTATCAATACAAAAGTCACCCCCTACTCTCCGCAGCAGCGCACATCGCTCGGAATGACTTTATACAGCCCAATGGGTCAATTAGAGCTCAATATAGCGCTCTCATAAAGCTGCTGTAAAATCGCTCTCATCTATCACGAAATCCCCGAATACAGACGGGGCCTCTTTTTGCATTATCTTAAGCATCTCAAAGCAGACCATTCTGATTTCCCACTGAGCCGCCTTTTCAAGGCGCAGTGAGAATATATGGCGCAGTTCCCTGAAATTTGCCGAAAAAACCATCCGGCTTTCAAGCGCGTTGGGCAGAATAAAACGCGCGTCCTCCTTAAGGATTCCTTTTTCCCGAAGGATGCCGTATGTTTTGCGCGCCGTTTCCATATAGTCTCTATAAACCGCCGCGGCCTCCGGGTCGGAGGCAACCGAGGGCGGAACTATATAGTTGAATTCGGACTCGGAGACATAGCGCTGTGACTGCTGCGAGAAACTGGCAATACGGTGGCGCACAAACTGATGCGTAAATGACCTGGAGGCCCCTTTGATAGCAAAAGACGCGGAGGCATGCTCCAGAATGCTCTCATGGCCGCGCCTGACTGCCGCTTTTATAAAGTTGTCGGAGCTGTCCCTGGTTATTCTCGAAAGAGAGAGGTAACATGTGCGGCCGGCCTCTTCGATGAGCTTTTCGCCGTTAGGCGTAATGGATAAAAGGCTTACCACGGGGCGGACTATTTCCATGTTAAACCTTCATGCCGGAAAAACCGAGGAAGGCTAACGCGAGAAGTCCGGCTGTAATAAATGTTATGGGCAGGCCCTTTATGTTTTCGGGCATATCCGCTGTTTCAAGGCGCTCCCTTATGCCGGCCATCAAAAGCAGCGCCAGAGTAAAGCCCACCCCTCCGCCGAAACCCTGAACAATAGACTTGAGAAGACCAAGCTCCGCGGTCACAAAGCCGGAATTTATATTCAGCAGAGCAACCCCCAGAATCGCGCAATTTGTGGTTATCAGCGGCAGGAATATTCCAAGCGATTGATAGAGCGCGGGCGAAAGCTTTTCTATTATCATTTCAACAAGCTGCACAAGAGCGGCAATTATAAGAATAAAGGACACTGTGCGCAGGTAAACTATATCGTTTGGGAGAAGAATGTACTTATACAACAGAAATGTAAAAAATGACGCCAAAGACATCACAAATATTACGGCAAGCCCCATACCAAGCGCCGAATCCAATTTTTTTGAAACGCCAAGGAACGGGCAAAGGCCGAGAATCTGCGAAAGAACATAGTTGTTTATAAAAATGGTACTTATGAGTATGCCGAAAAGAATTTTAAGTTCCATGTTATTTCCTATTTTTTCCTATTTTTTCCTTGAGTTTATTTTATTCATGCCCCAGAGCATGAGTCCCAAGGTGAAGAAGGCGCCCGGAGCGATTATCATGGCCGATGATGGTTCCATGCCCGGAATTATGGTAAAGCCGAAGAGCTTATTGGCTCCAAGGGACTCCCTTACAAAGGCGAGCACAAACAAGGTAAGGGCGAATCCTATAGCCATGCCGAGCGCGTCGAGTATTGAGGCCAAAACGCCGTTCTTAGACGCGAACTCTTCGGCCCTTCCCAAAATAATGCAGTTCACCACAATTAGAGGTATAAATATTCCAAGCGACTTATAGACGGCAGGCTGAAAGGCGTTCAGCAAAAGTTCAACTATTGTTACAAATGTAGCTATAACGGTAATGAATATTGGAATGCGCACATGAGAAGGAACAATTTTTTTTATGAGCGATATTACAATGTTCGAACACGTCAGGACAAAGGCCGCGGCAATTGACATCCAGAAGGCGTTGGATACCGATGTTGTAACAGCCAATGTCGGGCACAGGCCGATTCCCAGAACAAGAATCGGATTCTTCTTCCAGATTCCTTTTGTAAATTCGGACAGGTAGTTCATTGAGCCGCCTCCCGTCCGAGAACATAACGCAGGCGTTCATAGCCCTTTTCTATACCGGCAATAACAGCGCGTCCCGTTATTGTAGCTCCGGTGATGGCCGTTATGGCGTTTTTTTCTAACAGCGCTTGTTCCTTTGCCGGCGTCCAGTCGCCGGCCTTCTCTATTTTTATTTTTTCACCCGCGGAAAGGCCGGCGAATTGCCGCTGAAACCATGGATGGGTTTTTTCCTCTTTGAGTTTGCCCGAGAGTATCTTTCCTATATCCCATATTGTGCGGCTGCTCGCTATTTCGGCGGCCCGGGCTCCAAGTCCGGGCGTCTCACTTTGTTCAATTATGTATATTCCGAGAATTTTCCCTTCGGAGTCAACGCCCACCATGGACTTGACATCGCCGCTGTAACCGGGACTCGATGTTATAAAGGCGTAGGCCTTTACTGCCGCGTCATCAACGTTTTTTTCGCCCTCCCAATACCGGAAGGCGTTGTCTCCGCTGCCGTCTGTTTTTTCATTGCCGGCCGCAAATCCGGGCAAAACGACAGAGAGAGCTTCCCTCTCTCTGTCGGCTGTCTGCCTTGCTATGGCCGGCGCTGTGATTTTATTTACATGAGAGAGGGCAAAGGCCGCGACGAAAGCGGTCACAGTGAGTATTAAAGAAGGTTTTATTATACCTGCGGACATATCAATCCCTCCCGAAAACTTTTGGTTTGGTAAAACGGTCTATGAGCGGAACCGCCGCGTTCATCAGCAGAATGGAATAGGATACCCCCTCCGGGTAGCCTCCCCAGATTCTTATGATGAACGTTATGAGCCCGCAGCCCGCGCCGAATAGAACCATGCCCCTGCCTGTAATCGGAGAGGTCACCATATCGGTAGCCATGAAAAAGGCGCCCAACACAAGCCCTCCGGTGAGCACATGGGACAGCGCTATCATTTGCGGCGCGGGATAGCCTATAACGCTGTAGTAGAGCAGCGCCAGAGCGGCAACCGTGCCGATATATGATGCCGGAATGTGCCATGTTATAACCTTGCGTACCAGCAGGAAGACTCCTCCGGCAAGAAGCAGCACGGCTGATGTCTCGCCGACGCATCCTCCTATGCTGCCTTTGAATTGCGACCAGAGCATTTCGGGTGAAAAGAGAAAAGCGCAGAAATCATCAAAATTTATATTGTACTCACCGAGAATCGCGCTTCCCTCTTTAAGGGCTGTGAGAGGCGTGGCGTGCGTCATTACATCAAACACGGGCTGCGGGAAACCGGCCGTATTTAAGGCTGCTTTTGAGATAATGTTTCCGTTTTCAAAAACATTCCAGCCTGTTGTCATGTGCGCCGGCCACGAGGCAAGCATGAAGGCCCTCGCCGCGAGAGCCGGATTGAATATATTGAAGCCGAGGCCTCCAAAAAGCTGCTTTACTATTACGACCGCGAACGCGGAACCTATTGCCGTCATCCAAACCGGAGCTCCGGGCGGAACATTCATGGCAACCAAAATACCGGTTATAACGGCGGAACCGTCAAAGGCCGTAACCTTTTTGCCGAGCGCAAGCTGCGTGAGTGTCTCGGCTACAACGGATGTGATAACGCAGCAGGCAAACAGAACGAGTACTCTTGCGCCGAAAAGATACACCGAGTACGCCGCTGCCGGGACAAGAGCGGCCGCAACCGTCCACATTATTTTATTTATGGATTCGCCGCTTCTTATATGGGGAGCGTTTGAAATCACAAGCAGTTTATTTTCTGTAGCCATGAATTACCGGTTTATTTGTTCCTAATATGATCTTGAGCAATCTTGATGAAATGCGGCAGCGGCCTCAATGACGGACATTCAAACGCGCATGAACCGCACATTATGCAATCCAACGGATTCAACCCGTCCGAAATGTCAAAGCGGGTCTTTTCCACAGAAGTTCCCAGTTCGTACGGCAGCAGGCCTATTGGACAAACCGACACGCATTTCCCGCAGCGGATGCAGTGCCTGTAATCCTTGGCCGTATGCACCTCATCCTCGGAGAGAAAGAGTATGCCCGATGTTCCCTTGACTACCGGAACATTCATATCGGGAAGGGCTATTCCGCACATCGGCCCGCCTATGAGGATCTTCGCGGGATTGCCCTTGAGCCCTCCGCAGTCCGCGGCTATATCGGATATGAGCGTGCCTGATCTCACCTTATAGTTTCCTGGATTGTTCACGAGCGAGCCCGACACGGTCAAATAGCGCTCGTAGAGAGACTTCTTAAACAGAACAGCCTCGCGGATGGCAAAAAGGGTTCCGACATTTTGCACAACGACGCCTATTTTAAATGGAAGAGCGCCCGATGGAACCTTGCGCTTTGTCAGGCTGTAGATGAGCTGTTTTTCCGCGCCCTGCGGATACCTTGCCGGAAGAGCCTTTACCGTGATGTTCTCGGGCAGATTGAGGCTTTTAACTGCGTTCCTTAAGGCGGCTATGGCGGCAGGCTTATTCTTTTCAATGCCGACAATAGCCCTGTTTATGCCCAGAGCGCGCAGGGTTATTCTCACGCCCGTGATTATTTCTTCGGGGAAGGTGTTCATCAGCATATCGTCAACAGTCAGATACGGCTCGCATTCCGACCCATTTACCACAAGCGTATCCACCCGCGCGTCCGGAGGCGGTGAAAGTTTAACCGCTGTAGGGAACGAGGCTCCGCCCAAGCCTACTATGCCGGCAGAACGGATGGCCTCTATGATTTCATCTTTTGAAAAATCTTCGATATTGGGAGGGGCGTCAAGGCGCGCGGGCCTGCTGAAAGAGCCGCCCGATTCGACCACAACAACATTCCTGTTACCGAATACTGTGAACATTTCCTTTATTTCGACAACCTTTCCCGGAACAGAGGAATGGACATTGG
>JAITPE010000009.1 GCA_031289575.1 Spirochaetia bacterium
AGCTTTTTAGAAGCAAACGCATCGGAGGTATTAAACATGTTGATGACAGAATTTAATTTGGATGACGCAAAAGCAGTTTGGCAAGAAGAGGCAATGGAAAAAGGCATCGAACTTGGTGAAGCAAAAGGCGAAGCCAAAGTTCTTGAGCTTCTTCGTCAAGGTTATAGCTTAGATGAAATTGAGGCGAAACTGAAGCTGCAATAAGTTTCTAATGTCTTTTTCGCTGACAGTCGAGGTTAAAATGCAGGTTTGAGGCCTGTTAAAACTCCGTGTACCTCCGTGCTACTCCGTGGTGATTGCCTTTATGACGGTTCACCCCAAAAATTAATTCACTACCCCATTAAGGCGAAAAGCAAGACATAAAATTTTGCTTGACGCTCTTTCTTATAAAAAACAGTGTAGAAGTAATATTTTCATGACGGCAGGTATATAATGAACTGGACTATTGACGGCGTAACAATTCCAACATATGAAGATAACTTAAAGAATATTGCTATAGAAATAGAAAATGATTCCATTGCGTCCGTATCAAAGAAATCAATTTCCGCCGTAAAGCTGTCTATAGACAACGGGGTGGCTGTTCCCGGACTCATTAACGGGCACGATCACCTTATAGGCAATTATTACCCAAAAATCGGGAACGGGCCGTATCCAAACTGGCTTCCATGGGACAATGACCTCAAGAGTTCCCCGGTATACAGGGAAAGGCAGCTAATCGAAAACAGAGACCTCTACCTGTCGGCCGCCTACCGCCATCTTATTTCGGGGGTTACGACTGTTTCGGACCATATTCCGCCTTTTGTCGCCGAGCCGTTCTATGATTTGCTTCCAATGAAGGCCATCCGCAGGTACGCCTTGTCGCATTCACTCTCTTCTTTTGCGCTCAATTGGGGCGACCCTACAAGCGAATACAAAAGGGCGGCCGAAAACGACATTCCGTTTGTGACTCATCTCTCCGAAGGCTTTGACAACGAATCAAGGGCGGAGCTTGATCTTCTCGACCGCAAGGGCGCTCTGGGGCCCAATTCGGTACTTGTGCATGGTATCGCTTTTTCCGAGAATGATATGGACAGGATAAAGGCCGCGGACGCCTCGGTAGTGTGGTGCGGCGACTCCAATATGTTCATGTACAATAGAACCATGAATGTCGGCATGCTGCTTGATAAGGAAATCAATGCCTGTATAGGAACCGATTCGCCCGCCTCGGGCGGGCTCAATCTGCTCTATGAAATGAAGTTTGACCGGACGCTTTACCGTAAACTTACCGGAAAAATCCTTGAGGATCACAAAATAGTGGAGATGGTGACGGCTAATCCGGCCAAAGCCTTCAAGCTCCATAAAAACGGCAGCATCAAGGTGGGGAATCTGGCCGATATAACTATTTTTCGCTATAACGGCAACAATCCGTGGCAATCCGTTGTTGACGCGGAATTTGAGGATGTGCTTCTTGTTATAATTGACGGGCTTCCGGCTTACGGGAAGGCCGAGTATTCGCCTATTTTCGATGAACTCGGCGTGGACTATCAGCGCGTTATCATCAAAGGGGAGGAGCGTGTTGTTATCGGAGACCTTATAGGACTTATGAAACGCATAAGCAGGGCGGTGGGCTTTAAAAAAGATCTCCCGTATCTCCCTGTAGAATTTGATTTTTAGGTAGATAAATGACTGGGGCAAGCGGAATAACAACCCGTACTTATAAAGCGGGTTCAATAATTTACTTCGACGGCGACCGAAGCGACCACATATATATTCTTAAATCGGGCAAGGTTGTTCTCACGTCCATCAAATTGGACACCGGCGAAGAAATGAAAGAGAATGTCCGTCTGGGAGAATTTTTCGGCGTTAAATCGGTATTGGGCAAGTACCCCAGAGAAGAGACGGCGCAGACAATCAGCGAGACGACTGTGCTGGTACTCCGCGCCGCTGATTTTGAGAAACTCATTTTGGCAAATGTCTCGATAGTCCGCAAGATGCTCAGGGTTTTCAGCAATCAGCTTAGGCGCATTCACAAGATGCTGCGGAATGTTTTGGGACAGGCCGATGCCGTGAATCCCGCCATTGAACTTTTCAGCATCGGTGAATACTATTACAGGAACGGAGTGTATAATCAGGCGCTGCACGCCTATAAAAAGTACATGGAACATTACGCCGATTCCGGAAACGCGGCAAAGGCCATGCAGCGCATAAATGAAATAGAAACAGGGAATTACAAGCCCGACACCGGCCCCGAAAGACCGCGGTCAGAAGAATCGCTGTTTGGCGGCGATGACACTATGGATGATTTTAGGCTTGATGATAACGACTCTGATGAGCCGCGAGAAGTTATGGAGACCAAATCAATGCTGGATTCCGAACTTAATAATTTTTTCTCCGAAGAAGAGGCGCTTCCTGATTTTGATGATTTCAGCATGGATGAACAGGATAATTTTTCCGGCGGCCGCCTTGAGGAAGCCGGGACTCTGTTTGAGCAAAAACGCTTTGACAACGCGCTGAATCTTTACCGCGAGGTTCTTGATTCGGGCGAACTCATGGATGACAACGACATAGCCAAGGCTTACCTTGGAATCGGCCGCTCCTGCGCCGAACTTGGAAATAACAAAGAGGCCATGCAGTCTTTCAGCGCGATTGTTAAAAACTACCCGGCCTCCGCGGGCGCAAAAGAAGCGTATTTTGAAATCGGCGCTATTCTTGATTCAAGCGGTCAAAAGGATAAGGCACTTCAGTATTATAAAAAAACTGCGAGCTTGCAGCCGAACGACGCTTTTACCAATAAGGCCGCAAAGAAAATTAAAGAATTGGGGGTGTAACGCGGTGGGCAGCATGGATAGTTTTGAACGGTTTAGCGTGGAATACTCACCGAATGAGATTATTTTTTGCGAGTTTGAACCCGGCTACGAGTTTTACTTTATACAGTCGGGAAAAGTAAAGATTGTCAAGGTAATAAACAACATAGAAAAAACCCTTGATGTTATAACCACAGGGGATGTTTTTGGCGAAATGTCTATTCTTGAGCACGAGCCCAGATCGGCTACAGCCATAGCGTTGGATCACGTTAAACTTTTGAAATTCCACCGTGACAATTTTGACTCGCTTTTGGAAGGAAATCACGAATTAGCCTATAAGCTGCTGCTTATTTTTTCAAAAAGAATATATGACGCCAAGCGCAGGCTGATGATACTTTTGCTCGACGAGCCCAGCCTGAAAATTATGGATGTATTTATTATGCTGGCGGAACAGACGCAGAGCGTCGATCCGGTAAATGAGATGAGCTTTGCTGTAACGCCTCAGCAGGTGGCAAGCTGGGCCGGGATGAATTTAAAAAATGTTCAGGCCGAATTAGACAAACTCATTCAGCTCAACAAAATAGACATGTACAAAGACCGCATTGTGGTAAAGAACATGAGAGACTTTCAGAGGCTTGTCGCGTCCCGACGCAAAAATATGTACTCTTAGTTAGACTCAAGGAGACCGCCATGAAACTGCGTATTTTTTTACTGTGCGCGGCTGTATTTTGCCAGCCGCTGTGTTTTGCCAAACTTGCCGAAGATTGGGGCAATACTCTTGATACGGCAAGGGATGCCGACTACCTTTCGGAAATAGAGAAAAATATTATTTTCGAGCTCAATAAGGCCCGCAGCGATCCGAAACGCTATGCCGAAACCTACATAAAG
>JAITPE010000025.1 GCA_031289575.1 Spirochaetia bacterium
AAATAAGCATTCTTGTGAACAAAAAACCGCAGCAAGCGGCGCAGTACTTCAATCAGGTTATAGCGAAAGACAGGGAGAGCGATTACGGATACAAGGCGCGCATTGAACTTGCGTTGATATATCATGAAAACGCAAGAGAAGAGGAGGCCATGAGCATGCTCAAAGAAATTATGGGCGCGCAAAAGAAAAGAACCTACGCGATCCAGGCCGAGAACATATACAATTCATTCCAAAACGAAATAAAGCAAAACTGAAAGGACAATACTGCAATGGATTTGAAATACACAATTTTGGTTATACACGGGCCGAATCTCAATACGCTGGGTTCACGAGAACCCGGTGTATACGGCCGTGAAACAATGGAATCCATAAACTCACGCATCAAAGAGCTTGGAGAAAAAAACCGCGCCGGTGTAAAATTTTTCCAGTCAAACAGTGAAGGCGAAATCATAGACTGTATACAGCAATCGGTTTCCGGAACCGACGGAATCATAATAAATCCGGGCGCCTATACGCATACATCAATAGCGATCAGGGATGCCATAGCCGGCTGCGCCCTGCCTGTGGTTGAGGTTCATCTCTCAAATATTCATAAAAGAGAAGAGTTCCGGAACCACTCTTTTATAGCGCCTGTATGTATTGGGCAAATCTGCGGTTTCGGCGGATTCTCATACGACGCCGGTCTCATAGCGCTTTTGAATCATTTCAAAAGCGCGGAACAACAGGGATAGACCTATGGTTCCGCTATAAGCCGGCCGGTATTATCGGCATTGTAGCCGGCGGCCGATTTAAGGTCAAGACGGAGCCTTTTGCCCTGCAGTACATCAAGCAGCAGCTTCACAGGTTTTATTTCCCAGAAATCAGCCGGAATAACAAGGTCGCAGCGCACGGCCGACAGCGGAATAAAACCGACATTGTAAATCTCTACAACAGAGCGCAGGCCGAGAACAGCGTCGGCTAAGCCGTATTCGACAAGCTGCGCGCCCTCCGCGTGGCTGAAGACGCACTTGTCAAAACCGGGAATGGCGCTGTACGGAATATTTTTTTCCTTGAGGATCTCTTCTAAGTGAAAGCGCACGGCGGCTCCGGGCTCGCGGTTTACAAAGCGTATATCCGGGTTGGTCAAATCCTCGGGTGAGTTTATTTTAAGCGGATTGCCCGGGGCCACAATAAGGCCCTCTTCATAGTCCGCAAAGGTAATTATTCCAAACTTTTGCTCTTTCATGATACGGCGGGCAAAGTTGAGATTATCGTCGGCATCGCCGCTCTGCATATGTATGCCGGCGATGTGCGACAGTCCATCGGCAAGGGACTCAAGGGCTTTTTTGCTTGAAGCAAAACGGTAATGCATATGCGTATCGTAATCGGACACATAAGAAGAAAGTATATTGAAGGCCGGATCGCATCCTAAAAGGGCTATTGAGTTTTCAATAACCGGCTCGTTTTTTAAAAGCCGAACCCTCCCGTCTCCGATATACAGCCCGTCAGGAGAAATGCCGCCGAGTATATCCTTGTTTTTGAGCGGATACCCGACAAGATTGGATCTTACCTTTACTACAGAAAGCCTGCTGTCGGCCGGCGCGTCCTCAAGCAGCTTGACATTTTTTGTTGCAAATGTTTTTTCCTCAAAGATATCCTCTACCGCTACATTGAGTACCTTAGCCAGACGCAATGCGATGAGGGTATTGGGAAGATAACGTCCAGATTCAATATCGTAAACGGCCTGTCTTTTGATGCCAAGCATCTCGGCCATTTGCAGCTGAGTGTAGCCTTTTTTTTGGCGCAACTCTTTAAGACTGCACACTATAAGTGATACATCGTCGTCATGATTCATTTATTTGCCCCAAGCAGATCTATAAACTTTTTATTTTTTTCATTTGTACAAAAGCAGATTTTAATCCGCTTTTGTACAAATGTAATCATCCGTGAGGCTTTACAGCAAGTCAACTAAAAATTATTTTTTTTACAGATTAATTTGACGAATAAGAAAAACTGTCCATTAGCTTCCATGAACCATTGCTCTCATTCAGAGCCTTCCAGTTTACCGTAACCTTTGCCCCGTCAACCGTAACGATAGCGTACCCGTGAAAATCCTGATTGTGATATTCACCCTTCACTCTTTTGTTTTTATAAACGCCGTCCCATTTGCGCAGCTTTCCGCCTCCGGTTCCGGCAACAAGCTGCCTGATTTTGTTTCCGGAACTGTCCGGAATCAGAGACCTGTTATAGACATGGTCGTGCCCGCAAAAGTACAGCCTGCAGCCGGCCTTGCCGATAGTGTCCCAAAAAAGATCGCGTTCATCAGGATAATACGACAGATTATCCGCGTGTATCAACTCAAAGGCCGGCTCGTGCCCGTAGATAAAAACATGCTGCTGCTTGTTCTTTGCAAGCTCATTGGCGACCCAATCCTGATTGACACGGTGCTGGCCCGAGTTATACAAGTCCATGCCTATGAAGAAGGCGTTCTTGTGCTCGAAGCTGTATTCGTAGCCTTCTTCTCCCTTAGGGCCGTTCAGTGGAATATATGTGTATTCTTTAAAGGCGTCCCTGTAGGCCTTGCGCAGCTTTTCCAAAGAGCCGGGCTTAGGCTCAAGCTTGGCAGGCAGCGGCTTCAGGACAAAGCGTTCCGGGCCGTCATCATGGTTGCCGCGTATCGGGTAGACTTCTATTTTCGCGTCATAAACCGGCTTCATCAGACTCTTCCATTCGGCGTACTGATCCTTGTAATCCTTGCCATAATTCCTTATCCAGCCGTTTACAAGATCGCCGAGCACAAGAACGATTTCGGGTTTTTCCTTTACAATATCGGCAGCTATTTTTTCAAGAACCGGCGTATTGATACAGTCCTCAATCTCATGGCTTCCCTGCGTGTCGCTTATAACAGCGAAACTCCACACATCATTTTTTTTATACGAAGACATCATTAATACAGCCGGTAACAATAAAAGTCCCCATGCTTTGTTTCTCAACAATTTTTTCATAAATAACCTCTGTTTTTAATATTTCCATTCATTATTCTGCTTTATTAGCAGATAACCGAGAAGAGGCGCTCCCGCAAAGGATGTTACAATGCTTATTGGGATTTCTCCTCCGGGCAAAAGCCTTACAAGAGTGTCTGTGAGCAAAAGAAACACCGCGCCCATTAAGGCGGCAAAAGGAATCAGATTCCTGTGGTCCGGGCCTATTATCATTCTTGAGATGTGAGCGACGATGAGATCAACCCACATAATAATACCGCATGAAGAGCTTGCGGCCGCAACCATCAGCGTTCCAAAGAGCATGAACATTCCGCGCACCACCTTTATGTTGAGTCCCATGGATACGGCATCCTCATCGCCTATTGCCAAAAGATTAAGCCGCCATCTCAATAGATATACCGCAAGCAGTCCGACCGATATTATACTGAAAGCCCTTGCGACATTAGGCCATAACACATTGTTGAGGCCGCCCATAGCCCAGAACGTTATGGCCGGTAGTTCCTCATAGGGATCCGCTATGTATTTGAGAAAGGCTCCAGCCGCCATAAAGAAAGATGAAATTATAACGCCGGCAATAACCAATGTTGTCAAAGTATTGATTCCCCTGTTGCCTATGGCGTATACTAAAGCAACCGCTATAAGCGCCCATACAAAGGCTGAGCCCTCAACAACCAGAGCGGATTTACTTAAAAAGATAAGCGCGATGGATGCACCGAAAACAGCCCCATGGCTTATGCCGAGAAAAGAGGGAGAGACGAGCGGATTACGCATCATTCCCTGGAAGACAACGCCGCCTACCGCGAGGGCGGCGCCCGTTATTACAGCCATGAGGGTGCGCGGCAGGCGCACCGACCACAGCACGGTTGAGGGCGCGGCCATGTCTCCGTCCGCCTGGATTCCTCCAAGCTTGAGCATTATGAGCTTCCACAGCGTTGCGGTATCTATATGATACTGTCCGTTTGTGAGAGCCAATACAAGCGCGGCTCCAAGAAGCGCTATAACAACAATAAAGGCGGTTGTATTTTTCAGTTTCATTTAGTGGAATCCGCAAGCACGCATTCTGTTCCGTCCGAGGTATATTCTATTTTGATTTTCATGTTATAGATCAACTCCAAATTATCACGGCTGAATACAGAGGCGCGGTTTCCGCAGTGGCAGATATTTCCCCTGTTGAGCATTACAAGGAGCGTACAATAACGCCCGGCCGTATTTGGATCATGAAGGGTGATGATTGTTGTAAGTCCCTTTTCCGCTGTTACTCTTTTTATGGTTTCCATTATGAAATGCTGGCGCTTGAAGTCAAGATGAGATGTAGGCTCGTCGAGCAGCATGACGGATGCCCGTTGAAATACGGCGCGGGCTATGAGCACCATTTGTTTTTCTCCGCCCGAGAGTTCGTTGTACCTGCGCTCCGCGAGATGTTCTATGCTGAG
>JAITPE010000068.1 GCA_031289575.1 Spirochaetia bacterium
ATTTTTGCTATCCTTATAGTTTTTTTTGCCGCGTTTATCTGTTTTCTTAATTATATTGATGATGACGCCTCTATGCCCTCTATCGGCAGCGCCGGTGATGACTGCGGCGAAAAATGCGGCGTTCCTTCGAGCCCGCCTGCCGCCCAGGGGGACAGCCTATCGCCGTCCGATTACGAAATAAAAAAAGAAATAACAGGCGGCGAGTTGACTATTGCGGTATTTTACTCAAAGCTGTGCCCTCATTGCGATGACGCCAGAACATTTATTTCGGCCATAGAATCGGACGCTCCGCACGCAGAGACAGCCCGCTACAGGCTGCTGGCGGACAAAAACGTAAAGCCTGTTTTCCGCCTATACGAAATATTGGACAGCAGAAACAACAGAGAGCTCTTTGAACTTTACTCAAAGGAATACGGAGTGAAGCCGGCCGGATTGCCGGTCTTCTTCATTGCCGGCGAGGCGCTCGAAAGCTTTCCCGAAAATGCCGGTCCCAAAAATCTTGTGGACGCCATGCTGAGAGCGCAGGGCTTAGCCGGCGTCGGCGCCAAATACAATATACCTGTTCTCGGAGAGATCGACAAGGACGCTGTTTTTTTGCCGGCATTTACAATTGCAATCGGATTTTTGGACGGCCTTAACCCATGCGCAATGTGGGTTCTGGTTTTTCTTTTGGGAATTCTTGCATATTCGCACTCCAGAAAAAGAATGCTTATTGTCGGCGTTACCTTTGTGGCAGCCTCGGGAGTTGTGTACTTTGCCCTTATGACAGCCTGGCTGAATTTATTTCTCGTAATCGGCCTTAACAGAATTGTAATGATTATTCTGGCTCTGATTGCTATTATCATGGGATTGCTAAACCTCAAGGAAATATTTTTTTTCAAGGAAGGAATTTCTCTCATGATACCCGAATCGGCAAAACCAAAGATATACAAAAAAGTGAGAACCATCCTTAAAGAAAAAAGCCTTATGCTTACCATAGGACTGACATTTATATTCGCCTTGTTTGTAAACATTATTGAGCTGGCCTGTACCGCGGGCTTTCCCGCAATATTTACAAAAATACTGGCCGACCGGAACGAGCCGGTACTTTTTAAATATTTGTACATGCTGTTGTACAATGTACTTTATGTTCAGCCTTTATTAATAATTGTGCTGATATTTGCCTTCACAATGGGGCACTTTAAGATGCAGGAAAAACACGCCAAGGTGCTTAAACTTATAAGCGGCGGCCTTATGCTGATTCTGGGCATACTGCTCCTTGTAAAGCCCGAACTCATGGTAGGATGATATGACCAATATTTTAAACAGGACAACAGATCGTTTATTGTCACGCGGCGCGTATCTCACCGCGGCCGTTGTTATTTTCACCTTAATAATCCGTCTTGTAACCCTGCAGTTTTTGGACGACTCGGGCGATTCAAAATACTACATTGACGCGGCAAAGCAGCTTTCAAGCACTTTGCCGTATGAGTTCACCCACTGGAGTGCGCGTTTCGGCATAGTGATTCCGGTTTATTTTATACGCAGCGTTTGGGGAGGGGCGTCGGCATCATACATATTGCCGCTGCTTTATTCTCTTTTAGCGGCCTTTTTGGTAATGAAAACGGCGCTGCTTATGAATAAGGCGCAGGCCGGTTTTATAGCGGCCATGATTCTTGCTATCTATCCGGGGATGGCGCGTTCCGGAAGCCAAATACTTCCGGGAATTTTTTCCATGGTTTATCTTTTGGCGGCTCTTTATTTTATATTACGCTATGTTTTTAAAAGAAAAAATATATTGTATCTTGTTCTCTCGGCTGTTTTTACATTTTTTGCTTATGAGACGCATATTATAAATGTGTTTTTTGCGCCGGGCATGGCGCTCATAATTATTTTGAACAAAAAAAATCCATGGAAGGCGGCGGCCTTCTTCTTTGGGTTGCTGCTCGTTCTTTATTTTGGTGAAACAATTTTGTACCATATCTTCACCAAGTTTTCTTTGGGAAGGTTGGATATTATAAGGCATTCGCACCTTGACGACAACAAGACGCTTCAATCGCTTGCCCTGTGGGAGCTCCCTTTCCGCTTTGTCAGGCCAGGACCGCTTTTTCTTTTCTTCTTTTTGCTTTCCGCATACTATGCCGTGTTATGCCGCGCCAAAAAAAAATATGCAACACTTTCGGTCTATCTTCCGGCAGGCGGTTTTTTTCTTATAATGCTGTTCTCGCTCAGGAGTGTTTCGCCGCTTGTTCCGGCTCTGCCCTTAGACATCCGTTACATGGATGTCTCGCTGCCTTTTATTTTTCTGTTTGCGTCATTTTATATAACAGAACGCTTTAAGGCTGAACAGCTAAAGGCGTTATCCGCCGCGGCTTTATTTTTGGCGCCGCTTATTACAGCCGGCATCTGCTATAAAAATATTCTGCATCACCCGCTGTTTGCCTCGGCCTCTCTACAAAACAAGATTGATACGGAAGTAAGCAATTATGTGCCCTTTGTCTATTGCCCGGAGGATTCCGCCTCGTTTATGGAATACATGAAGATGAGCCACAGGCAAAAGCAAAAAATAAGATTGAACGCCTCTTTGGGAATACCAAATCCCTATTTCGAAACAGGGGAAGAGTACATACGAATTTTAAAAAACAATGATTACCTCAACGCCTTTTTCGTTGATGAAAAAAAAACAAGCTTGGCAAGAACCCTTGCCTTTTTGCCCGATAGTTCTCCGGCGCTGCTGTATGTTCCGCGTGAACTCGCACTGACCTTAGACTGGAACGAATACCTCGCCGACCCGGTAAACCCGTTGATTTTAATATACCGCCGCCCATTGCGCCTTAAAGAAATTACGGCAGGCGCTTATGCACAACTGACAAAAGGAAACAGGGCACCATGAGACAGCCAAAAAAGGAAGCTCCCAAAAAGCTCAAGATTCTGCTTTTGAATTACGAATTTCCTCCTATAGGGGGCGGCGGCGGTGTTGCGGCAAAAGACTTAGCCTTAGAGTGGGTCAAAAACGCGCAGGTTGATGTTATCACTATGAACTTCAAGGGGCTGCCTAAATTTGAGGTTTCGGAGGGCATAAACATCTACCGCACCGCGGCGCTGTTCCGTAAGTCAAGGGATGTCACTCCGTTTATTACAATGCTTACTTATCTTGTAACCGCGTGCTTTAAGGGAATATTGCTTGCGCGCAAAAACCGTTACGATGTTATAAATACACATTTTGCCGTGCCTACCGGTCCGGTTGGGTATCTCATAAGCGCTCTTTTTAAAATCCCGAATGTTCTCTCTCTCCACGGAGGTGACATATATGATCCGAGCAAAAAAACATCTCCTCACGCGAGTTTTTTTTACCGCAAGATTATACGGGGCATAATAAACAGAGCCGACCGAACGGTGGCCCAATCGCTCAATACCAAGGAAAACGCTGTTAAGTATTACGGCATAGAGCGCGAGATTCTTGTTATACCTCTGCCATTTCCGCTTCCGGCTATACCAAAGGCCGGCAGAAAATCTTTGAATCTTTCCGCAAAAGATTTTTATTTTATTACAATAGGGCGCCTTATAAAGCGCAAGGATATAGATACAATGCTCAAGGCTTTTGCAAAGGTAAACTCCAAAAGCGTGAAGCTGCTCATTATCGGAGACGGCCCGGAACTTGACCGCCTTAAAGATACTGTAAGTGCGCTTGGTTTAACAACAAGAGTTGCCTTTCTCGGCTACCTGACCGACACGGATAAGTACCGTTATTTGGCGGCATCGAACTGCTATATTATGACATCGCTTCATGAGGGATTCGGAATAGTCTTCATGGAGGCCATGTATTGCGGGCTGCCGATTATAAGCACAAATTACGGCGGGCAGACCGATTTTCTTGCAAACGAAAAAAACGCTCTTCTCATTGATGTAGGGGATGCCGAGGGCTGCGCCGCGGCAATAAGCCGGATGGTAACCGACAAAAAACTTTACACAAAATGTTCGCTCAATAATAAAAAATCAGTTGAGCAGTTTGCCGCCGGAAAGATCGCTGGCAGGTATATGAATATTTTCAGCGAGCTAAACGAACGCGGAAAAACCGGTCAAGACAAATGAAAGACGCCGTCGCTCTCCTTGCATCCAATAACGAGCTTATTGATGATTTTAAAACAAATCTTGCGGATATGCAGATTATGCTCTACCGCAATGTAGATGCGGTAAAACAGGATAACTACGGCGCTATACTCATAGATATAGAAATTCTGGAATCGCCGGATTCTGTGCAGTTCTATCTTTCAAAAATAAGAAAAAAAATACGCGATGTTCCTGTGATAATAATCATCCGCGTCATTCACTGCGCCTATATCCGCAAGGATTGGTTCATAGACGACTTTGTAATGTACCCATTCAGGCGCATGGAACTTATAACAAGAGTCAACCGTCTTATACTGCGTGACGGTGATGATGAGAATATAATAACGGCCGGAAATTTACAGATTGATTTGAGTGAATATTCTGTGTATCTTGACAACCAGAGGCTTCAGCTTACCTACAAGGAGTTTGAACTGCTCAGGCTTTTTATACAAAACAGAGGGATTGTTTTTTCAAGGCAGGATCTGCTCGGCAAAATATGGGGAATCAAGTACAT
>JAITPE010000077.1 GCA_031289575.1 Spirochaetia bacterium
TACGGCGTTTTTCTTGAGAACGCGCTGCGCTTTCTTGACGGGGATATTGACCCTGTGCTTTCCGGATTGAACAAGGCGATGAAGAAATACGCGGACGAACAGAACTATGAAAAGGCGGCCCGTATACGCGATATAATATTTGATATAAACAAGATATCCGAAAGGCAAAAGGTATCCATCAATATTACACGGGATCAGGATTACCTGAATGTAGGCATACTTGGGCGCGAGGCTCTCCTCGTGCTGTTCGAGTTTAGAAAGGGCGTGCTTCTGGGACGCAAAATAAATGTGTTTGATAACGCGGATTTATCGGAACCGCGAGAGATTATCCGCTCATTCATAATCGACTATTACCAGTACGCGGATGTTCCCGGCAAGATAATAAGCGCTTATTCGATAGAGGACAAAAACACAATCGAGAAATTCCTTACACAGAGGGCGTCGAAAAAAGTAGTCATATCACAGCCGGCTACGCCGGAAGACCGCGGCATTCTCAACATGATAAAGAAGAACATAGACATGATAGCCGCGGACAGGGAAGCCGCAAAGTACTACCACAACATGGAAGAAGGCATGAAGATTTTGCAAAAAGTACTTTCCCTTAAAAGACTGCCGAAAGAAATTGTATGCTTTGACATATCCAATCTGCAGGGGACAAATTCTGTCGCGTCAATGGTTACATTCAGAAACGGCGCGCCCGACAAGAGCTCCTATAAGCGTTTTAAAATCCGCGGATATGAGGGCGCCAATGACCCGGCAATGATTCATGAGGCTGTTGCCCGGCAGCTGCAGTATCTTGTAAACGAGAACATTCCCCTGCCCGACCTCATGGTAATTGACGGCGGGCCGACACAGCTTGCGCGGGCAATGGAAGCCGCGGCCAACTTTCAGATTGATTTGAAAATAATATCGCTCGCAAAACGCCTTGAGGAAATATACTTTTCGCCCAAGGAAAAGCCCATACTCTTAGAAGAGAACTCCAGCGCGCTGAAACTCTTGCAAAACATACGCGATGAATCTCACCGCTTCGCGGTTACGTATCATCGCGCACTGAGAGCAAAAGAACTGACACATTCGGAGCTTGATGAAATTCCAGGCGTAAGCGTAAAGACAAGAAAACTTCTTCTCGCGCACTTCGACTCAATTGACGCAATAAAAAAAACGGGCGTTTCGGAACTGAAAGAGATCGGCGGAATAGGACAAAAAACAGCGCGGGCGATATACAGCTTTTTTCATGAGAACGCCGGGGCGGAATCAGTCAAAGGTTGAAATCATCACCGCCTTCCGGTCTCCGGATACGAAAGGGTGTGAGAGTTCACGCGTGAACGCTGTCTGCCGGTAGAACCTCGCTCCCTCGTGGTCTCTCGGCAGACAGCGGAGAGCGTTGCTTCCGTTTTTGAAAATCAGCATCCAGGATTCCACAGGCGAACCGGTTGTTTTGTGTATTGAGGATATGTCCAAAAAAAGTGTTTTGCAGTCTTCGGGAGCCGATGTTTTTATGGCAATAAAATTAGGCAGGTGCGTATGGGCCGATATCCATAAATCTACCGGATGTTTCCTTATGACATCCCAGAAACGCTTGGAGTCCTCTATGCACATTGTACTGTTAAAGGTGGAGATGAGCCCGCTTTGCTTAAGCGCGGCATGCGTCACCGTAACAATGATGGAATCGCTGTTTTTGATAACCAAGTCTTTCCACCACTCAAATGCCCCATCGGAAATTTCGGTGACGGCGCTGCGTACTTCATCGGACAAAAAAATGAAAAGAATGTTTCCATAGCGTACCGCGTAATGCCGGGGCTTGCCGCTGTTCCTCGCGTACGACTCCGCATCGTTGAGATCATGATTGCCCGCGATTTCGTACCAGAGGGGAATTGTACTTTCGGCTCGGAGTTCCTTCATCCAGTCCCAGTATTTTTGCGAATCGCCGCGGTGAACAAGGTCGCCCGCCACAATGGCCATGTCGGGAACAAAGGGGAAATTTTTTACATCCTTGATTGCTGTTTCATAGTGAATTTTTTGCTCGGGGCTTCTCGGCTGAATGTCCGAATGCGCCCAAATGATGAGGACGCTTTCACGCGGCGAGACCTCGCCGGTGGTAAGTTTGACGCTTCCGCAGGATGCGGCAAAAAAAACCGCAAACAGAATAATATAGCGCACGCGAATTAACATGAGCGCATGCTATAACAAAAGCGCCGGAAGGCAAGCAAAAAAAATTTCACGCGGCGGGAGGCCGGGGTCAGAGCCACGCGCGGCGGAGTTTATTTCCTGCGTATATAGTCTCAGAGTTCAAGTGCGCGGCTGTTGTGCGGGTTGCCCTTCAAAGCCTGAAGGGCATAGTATTCGGCCTTTTCCCGGTTCCTATGCTTAAAATAAAGTTCGGACAACGCTATATTGGCGCCTGCGTGTTGAGGCTGCGCCTCGACCACCTTTAGAAAACAGTTCCTTGCGATGCTGTCATCATCCTCAATCATCATTGATTTTTTGTAATAAAAACGGCCGAGGAAATAATTGGCATCGGCGGAGGCGGGATATATTATAAGCGCCTCTTTGCAGAAGGCGATTCCGTCCTTGCGGAACTCTTCCCTTTTTTCTTTTGTGAGAGGCGCTTCCAGAATTTCGCGGAGCCTTATCTCGGCCATCCCTTTAAACAGCAGATACTTGTCTTCATTATCGTACAGGCGCGCAAGAGATTTCTTCGCCTCGCTGAATTCCCTGAACGCGTACTGCAGCATGCCCTGCTTTAGGTATATCTCACCCATGGACAGATGTACCTCCGGGCTGCCATTGTCGAGCGCGAGCGCTTTCTTGTACTCGGCCATGGCCCTTCCGTCATCGCCCTTTTCTCTAAAATAATCACCGCGGCTCTTATGGACAACAGCATAATCGGAATACTGTTCGGATGCCCTCTGCACAACGCGCTCCCCGGGCGAGCAGCCCCTGAAGTTTCCGTACGCGATCAGCATATAGCCGAACGAGGTGCTCTTATATATATAGGCAACCTTTACGCGCCCGTTGATGAGATTGTTTTTGTCCATAACGAAAAGTTCATCCCCGGTCTTCACGCCCTCATTGCTGTAAAGACGCGCCGTGAGCTTTGTCTTTTCGCCGATGTAGCCCTTCAGGTCATTCTCCTGAGGGATGTCGCTCACGCCGATGGAATCAACTTCGCCGATGACTATAACGCTCCAGCCTGTGATTTCACCATACGAATAGAAGGCCGAGGTCTGTCTGGGCCCGGTACGTTTGAGGTCGGCGGAGTATCCGTAAACGGCTGATGCGAATATAATGCAGAAAAATAAGAGATGTTTCATAAAATCCTTATTTAAGGAAACGCATCGGATCAAGGAGAGTCAAATATTTGCGTATCTCAAAATGCAGATGCGCTCCGGTAACCGCTCCTGTTTGTCCCGATAAAGCTATGAGCTGCCCTTTCTGTACAAAAGTTCCTTCCTCGACAACAGTCTTTAAGTTGTGGGCGTACACGGTGATATATCCATCCTCGTGACGCAGAATAATGGTGTTTCCGTAACCATCTTTCCAGCCGCTTAAAATAACGGTGCCGCCCCGAGATGCCTTCACCTGTGTTCCCTCGTTTACGCTTATATCTATACCGCTGTGGAATTTTGTGGTTCCGTCAAACGGATCCCTGCGCGTTCCGAAACCGCTTGTTATTTTGCCCTTCAACGGCCATGCAAATGTAATAAGATTTGCCGGCTGTTTTGCCTTTGGCTTAACGTTATTCGTTTTGGCAATAACCGTATTCTGTTTCACGTTTTTTCGCGCCGATGGTTCCCTGCCGTCCGGAATAAATAGCCTTTGTCCGGCACGTATGGAGTCGCCCTTTATGCTGTTGACCGAAACAATCGAATCCCTATCGGCCTTGTAGCGCTGCGAGATGGAAATCAGCGTGTCGCCTTTTTTTACATTATGATAACAGCCTAACTTGTTGGGAACAAGAATATTTTTGCCATCCAAAAGATGAGACGGATTTTTGATATCATTTACCTTTAGTATAAGCTTGTGGTCCGTTTCAAATTTTTTGGCTATGCTCCAAAGGTTGTCGCCGGACTTTATTGTGTATTGCGATAAATGCCACCTTGGATCATCACCGCGGAGCTGCTGCATAATCGTACTTCCGGAGGGCTGATTCTTTTCCTTCTCCTGATTTTTCTCCTGGCTCGGATTTTTCTCCTGCACAGGAGGGCTCTTTTTGGCGCTTGCGCTTTCCTTTGCTTTGGCCTTCTGGTTTTTGGGAGCCTCTGAATCGATGCGGTAGATAACATCCCCGGAAAAGGAATCATCAAAATCTCCCGAATCCATCTTAATGCCGTCAATAATAAGCGCGTTCTCAAGATCGGGATTTTCCTCAACAATTACGCTCTTCGCGCCGAGCACACCGAAACAGGCCAGCGTTCCAAAGAGAAAAGCGGCAAAAAATTTCTTGCGGTTGAATATTGTCATCTTCATATATAGAGAATCGGAAAAAAATCATTCTTTATATACTATTTTTTGCGCCGATGGTTCCCTGCCGTCCGGAATAAATAGCCTTTGTCCGGCACGTATGGAGTCGCCCTTTATGCTGTTGACCGAAACAATCGAATCCCTATCGGCCTTGTAGCG
>JAITPE010000082.1 GCA_031289575.1 Spirochaetia bacterium
TTAACCGCTTCTTGATGATGATCACGTCAGGCCGCAGCGCCTCTGTCGTAAGCTGATACTCGAACATACATTTCAGCACATCGCCATAAGGCTCGAACGTAATCTGGAGCGCGTTGCGAAAGCCCGCGTGCCAAGGCGTGTAGCCCCTGTCTTTGTCCTCTGTTTCCGCGCTCACACAGCCTCCGTCGCACGATTATCTGCAATCGTATGTCCATGTATGGCTTTGTTTGATTGCATTAGCATACTTTATCGATCACCTTCGCAATATGGTTCAGCCGCCCGGCTTCTTCATAACTTTTTGGGAAACTGTAGAAACAAGCATGAAAAAAAGCAGGCATACCAGCAACGCGCCCGCAAACAATTTCATACCCATGACGGTATTATTCGCCATTATATAGCTAAAAGCAAGTGGCCCTATGCCCATAGAAATGTTCTCCACCGCAGAGTAAACGCTGAGGGCCTTCATGGACGAGACGTCAGCCTCTTGATACAAGGAAGCGTAATAGGTCTGTATGTTTGTCAGCGCAAAAATATTGGCAATGGACAAAAGCACCACCGCGACTATCAGCATAAACAGAGAAAAATACAGGGAAAACAGATAGATAGCTCCTAGATTAAGCAGCAGCGAGCCGACAATCACCAGTTTAACCGGACATTTTTGCAGCATATATTCACACAGAGAAGTTCCAAAGAGTATCGCGAATAAACCGCTTAACAGTATAAGCTGACCTATGTTTGATTCCGTTAATCCATGCTCAATGCCGTATAGAGGCATAAAATAGCTGGTAAAACTTAATGAAAGCATATAGGGCATGGCCGCAAGAAACAGGGTCGCAAGGACAATCGGTTTAAAGATAAATTTAAGCATGACGAATTTTTTCCCCTTGACCGGTTTTACATACTGTATGGCGTATATATAATTCACCAGAGGAGAACGGACGGAAAAGAGGAATACCGCGAGCAATATCAGGGCGGTCATGATCGAAAAGAGATACACAATACGGTAGGAAAAAAACTGGGCCATGATGGAACCCAGCACCACGCCCACATTCACCCCCGCGAGATAGGATGCGTTAAAATGGGCAAAGCCGCTGTTTACGTCTTTTATTTCCTTCTGTGCGCCTATGATCGTATTGATTACCAGGAGCATGGTTCCGCCGGCAAATCCGGTTAGGGCATACGCAATGGTCAGCCATGCCGTATTTTGGGCGATAAAACAGAGTACGTTGCCCGCGACTATTAAAATCACCCCAATAAGACCTATCTGTTTTATGCCCATCCGTTCAAGAATATTAGGAATTACCAGCAGGGCAAGGGCGGCGCACCCCATGTCCGCGAGAAAGGGAAGGGTAATCACCAACTCCCTGGGCAGGTTGAACAAAGGCGTATACAAATTTGCCGCGTACATGGGCAGTATGGCTGCGGCCAGGTTATTGGCAACAAACAGGAAAAAGAGCAAAGCCCGCAGGAGTTCAGGACGAAAGGGCAACTCGTCTTGTTTTTCTTTTTGTTGTATATTTTTATTATAGGTCTTGATCAACGAATTGGTGATAATCTGTAGTACATTCGCATTAAATGAAGGCGGCATCTTTTTCATAACATTGGTTAACAATTCAATGATCTGCCGGAGCTGTTCCTGTTGGAAGTGATTGACAAAGTATGTTGCGGCATTAGATCGGTGCCTGTGGTTCGACAGGCGGTTACTGTGGTTCGGCAGGCTCACCAACCGCTTGCCGAAGTGCAGCGACCGTCGCTCCTTAGCGAGCATACTTTGTCGATCACTTCCTTCCTGTTTATAGGGCACAGGATTTTTTTGAATTGCCTCAAGTTTATTCAGGTTATAGGCTTCCAGAATGAGAATACACTCGATCACCAGTAGTAAAAACGCGATGGCTGATGAAACAACGATGAGTATGGTCTGAATAATCATAGATCGTGTTTGTTCCTGAAATATGCTTGAATCGTAACCGGTCTCAATAAGGGCGACGACATTTCCTTCGCGGTCGAATATAGGCCCACAGGTATATATCCAGCTTCCTTCAGAGCTTACATCACTGATATGCATATATTCTTTGGAATCAACGGCTTCCTGATAGATGCTACCCTCATAGGAAGCAAAGGGATGAAAGATGCCACTCGAACTTTCTAAGTCATACATTGAGTATACAATCCCATCCTGTTCCATCCAGATAATCTGATATACTGCCTGTCCCTTAAAGGGCAGAAGGGAAAGATTCGATGTGAGGGAATCTTTCAATCGGGTATAGCCCTCCGTTTCATAATCACCAGGGACAGATAGGGAAGCCAATATATCAGCGTCTATACCTGCAACCGTAAGGCGCGAGATATTTTCAAGTTCATGGTAGGTCTGTTTGTAATATCGGTCATTCATCTCATTTATAATGAGAATTGAGGATATAACGGCACCCAGCGCGACACAAAAGGCAGCCAGCGCTATCTGTCTAAATTTCTCACTTGTTTTTATGCCGTGGAATAAGATGACAAGTGAAACGGCTAAGCCGATGAAAACAAGGACAGTCATTATGAAAAGCGCGAATAACACGAAACGAATAATGGTATTTGATATTGAAAAAGAATAAGAGTCAAGTATTGTTTGTTCTCCTGTCTCATTTAAAATAAAAATATTATCATAAGACGCGGCGAAAATTTTTTCTTTTCCTCTATTTATCCGCTTATAGAAACTTCCTTCATCCAGAGCAGCAAGCAAGTACTGTTCCCCTGACCCGGTATTTATAAACATAATTTTACTATTCAGAATATCGGTATAGATGAGGTTATTGTTCTTATCGAATACCACAGTCCACGGCAGACAATTACCCGCCGGTCTCATCTCATATATCTGGGTTCCCGCAAAACTGTACTGCTTAATCCCTCCCGCGCTGGTGGTTCCCACGAGATATGTACTCTCAGGGTTTATATCAAAATATATCAGATCTCGGAACGCATTGGGGTATGTATAGGAGAATAGCTCTTCCGGTTCAGAGGCTGTCTCTGCCATAACGCGCTCCAGGACAAAATAATCTCGCTCCATACGAATAAGGTACACCTTACCACCGGAATACGTCATACCGGCTATCTTACCTTTCGCGAGAATAAAATCTTCATTTATATACCGGTATGTATAAAGCTCCTCCAAAAAAACGCCCTTGGCGGAATACTTGAGCACACGCTCGACATTTTCCCCAAAAGCGCCGCCAAAACTGACATCCAGAATATACAGATTATTATACTCATCAATGTCCACGAATTTGGCGTCTGAAAATAATTCCTTTGAATTACGTTTTCCTCTCAACTTTTTTATCAGCTTCCTGTCTGAATTTAAAATTAGTACGGACTTTTCGGAATTTTCCACGATGATTATTCGTTCCCCATTACCAATCGCATAAGTTGGAAATTCAATGGAAACGGTGTTATTCCACGGGGAAAGAGTTAAGGACATTCTATTGAGAAAAAGAACAATCATCAGTGTTATAAAAACAAGAGAAAATACAAGAACGGTTTTCCGCGCAAGCTGTTTGTTCATTAAGTTATCCGCCATTTCCTTCATACTTTTTTGTAAAACTACACATATATTTTTGCTGGTGGGAGTATACCCCCAAATGTCGCTTAAAACTCCGGATTCCCACATTGCCCATATCTTCAGAAAAATTAATATATTTAACACGGTCAAGCAAAGTCTTAGACATGGTGTATAAAATATACAATAAACCATTCTCATACAATGACTTACCAAAGTAGGCAAAGGCCAGCTTCTCGTTTACAATTTCATAGATATAATAACCAACCAAAATATCCGTCTGGTAAAGCAGAAGCCCACTATGAAACCGATCATCAAAAAAAGCTACCATGATTTCCAGCGCTTTTTTTTCGCAGCCAACGAATGATTCACAGTAGGAACAGTCTCTGCCCCGACACCATTCTTCCTGTATTTTGAGACACACGCCGATATTCTCTTTATTAAGGGGACGGAAGGAAAGGTCAGTCTCCTTGAAACATTTATTAAGCCGTTTTTTTTTATTGGTATTAATTTTTCCGCTCAGATCGATAAAATCTTGTATTCTGTAGACATATTCACTGTTATCTTCTTTAAATTCGGTTTTTATATCATAGCCTTGAATCGCCTGAAATTCTGAAAGAAAACGCTCATCAATAAACTTAATTTGAAAAAAAGGCAGCCCCGCTTTCTCGGATAATTCATATAACATATCAATAAGCCCCCCCAGGGGGCACCCCTCAGCGCCATGCTCCGATGGCCGATGTACCTAAAAATTAACCGGCCGGTCTTTGAAAAAATAAACGCCGCATAGACAGCCGTGGATTACCTTATACAGACCGTTATGCGCGAATGACCATGTGATAAGCATCTCGGCGCTCATCTCCTGTAACTCGCTGTATTGTGCATAGCTCTTAAACAGGGCATAACTCTCCTTGTTTATCGGAAGAAACCCCTCTTGTTGAAAAAATTCATAAGCCTCACTCATCGGAAATGCTTTACCATCCTTTTACCAATTTCATCGCCACAGGCCCGCCTTTCGGTGTGCACTGCTTTACGGCGCGATTGTCTCTACTCTATCAGTACAGAGCATTTGTTGCAAGCTCAGAAGCATATCAACCGCAAAGTTTTCATATCTTTCTTTGCGGCTACTCTTCTTCCAAATACTATCAGTACAAAATATTTCTTGCAAGAGGGTATTTGCAAAAATTATAAAGTCGGCGGCGTTTACGTTCAACCCGTTTCGCGGGCGCGGTATTGTCAACCAATTATACCGCGTATAAATGCAGTTAGTACCAGTTAACCGGTTAGGCGTCTTTTCATACATGGCGCA
>JAITPE010000108.1 GCA_031289575.1 Spirochaetia bacterium
ACCTTTCATTCGCTCAAGAGCGTACTCAAGGCCAAAGGCTACAACACCGCTGTAGGCGACGAGGGTGGATTCGCTCCCAACTGCAAGTCTAATGAGGAGCCGCTTGAACTCATTGTCGAGGCGGCGGAGAAGGCCGGCTTTAAGCCGGGAAGCGATATAATGATAGCGCTTGATCCGGCAACCAGCGAGTTTTATAACAAGGAAACCAAGAAGTACGTTTTTGCGAAAAGCGACAAGCGGCAGCTTGACAGCGTTCAGATGGTTGATTTCTGGGAAAAATTGGTATCCGCTTATCCGATAATATCAATCGAAGACGGCTTGGCCGAGGATGACTGGGATGGCTACAAGAACCTTACCCAGAGGCTCGGCAAAAAGGTGCAGCTCGTTGGCGATGATCTGTACGTTACCAACACCGAGCGCCTTGCGCGGGGCATAGAACTCGGCATAACCAACTCCATCCTCATAAAGCTGAATCAAATAGGAACTCTCACCGAAACAATTGAGGCCATAGAGATGGCGAAACGCGCCGGCTATACCGCGATAGTCTCGCACCGCTCCGGAGAATCAGAGGATACGACCATAGCCGATCTGGTTGTCGCCATGAACACCGGACAGATCAAGACCGGTTCGGCTTCGCGCACAGACCGCATAGCGAAGTACAATCAGCTTCTGCGCATAGAAGAGGAATTGGGCATACAGTCGGTCTTTAAAGGCAAAGGAGTGTTCTATAACCTTGCTAACCTTGCGTAGAAGGTATTTCGGCGCCTTTATCATCATCTTTATACTTGCCGCCGTATACATATTTGTTCTCGGCGAAAGCGGTATATTTGAGAGAGTGGCTCTTGGCAAAAAAAAGGAGTATCTCCTTGCCCGGATAGAGTCGCTCAAGGAGGATAATCAGAAGCTTCAAAATGTGATAGACAGCAAAATAACGGCTTCTGATTTCCTCAACGCCGGATTCATTCCCGCGGACAAGCGCGTCCTTGTGTTAAAGGGACTCGGCGCCGGTTCCGAAAAGCCGCCGGCCGAAATTCCGGCGGCTTCCGGAATTCAAATGACATATCTGCGGGTTATATTCTGCGTACTTTCCACGCTCATACTTCTCTTTTATTTCAGCAGAAGGAACACTGCGGATGATGACTGATTCGGCGGATGCCGATACTGTAAGGCGTCAGCTTGGAACGCCGAATGTTTTTATGGCTGATGTGGCTGTCCGCTGTCCCCACGGGTCTCCCTCTGTCGTACTCCTGTCGCCTGTGAAAGAAAACGGAGAGATCAATTTTACGGCTGTCGCAACCCCGTTATGGCTGACATGTCCTTTTCTCAACAAGAGGATACATGGGCTGGAATCATCGGGCTTTATAAAAAAAATTAGACAGATGATAGAGCGTGATGACGTTCTCTCGTCCCAAATGGAAAGCGCCCAAAAAAATTACGCGGCCTTCCGCAGAGATTCATACCGGGATTTTTTTGTGGAAATGCCCGGCATGGAAGAACTCCCCCTCCGCGGCATAGGCGGAGCCGGCGGCGCGCTCAAGTGCCTGCACCTCTGCGCGGCTCATCACGCGGCCTGCCGCGGGAACGCCGCCGGAAAAATTACCTTTGAGCTGCTTGGCGGCGAAACTTGCTGTAATGACGGCAGATGCCTTGATTCATGAAACCGCGGGTAAAGATTCTTCTGTTAGCCGCGCTTTTCGTGCTTTTCACTCACATGCCTGCGGCCGCCGGCGGTTGGCGTGTAATGAAAACAGTCCGCTTCGAGATCTATTACCCGGAAGACGCGGAGGAACTCGCTCTCTCCGCCGCGCGTGAGGCGGAAAAAGCGTATGTGCGGGTATCCCGATATTTGGGACACGAACTTACGCGCGTCCTGCCGGTGATTGTCCGCACTAAGGAGAGCGTCATCGAAAGCCGTTTTTCAAAAAAGAAATACCACAGCTTTCTCAAGTATTCGATTGATTTCTATGCTGAGGACGCGCGGCGCGGCAAAGAGCTAAGGCGGCAGATGACCTACGCCTTTCAGTATAATATACTCTTTGATGACGAATCTGGAAATTCCATGAACGCCAACAACTGCGGCCTTGTTGACGAATGGTTTCTCAAGGGCATGGCCGAATATATTGCCGAAGGAGAAGGCGCGCTCTTCCGCGCTCTTGAGAGCGGGCGCCCCGGAATAGCCGGAGAAATACTTAAAGACGCCCGCGACAAAAAGCTGAGCATAGAAAACTCTTTCCTTATTAATACAGGAAAGAGTTTTAAAGAACTATTGGAAACAGAAAAAATAGAAGAGATCGAAACAGAGGAAACAGAAAAAACAGATGAGCTCCAAAATAGAGCTCCAACGGAGAGCGGGCCGAACATATTTGATTTCAGGGAATCTGTCTTCAAGCCCTACAGCGCTTACCCCTCGAAGCAGTTGATGGGCGGCGGATTTTACATAATGCCGTACAACACGGCCTCCGCGTACGTAAACAATTCGGTAAGCGATGAATTAGAAACCTTTTCTTTTACACAAACCGCCGGCCTTGTAAAACTTGGGGATGATCTGCATCCGGAACTCTCGGCGGCCATTGACTATACCGGCTTTACGCCGGTATTGTCAGCCGGGCTGTACATGAGAAACCGCTACAGTTCCGGCCGGCCGTTTCCGGCGGCCGGAACTGTTTCCGGAACGAGCTGCGGCGGGGAACTTGAGGCCGCGCTGCCCCTTTCGGCGTCCATAAAAGCCTTTGCGGGCGCCGGAATCTTTTCAGCCGGCTCCGCTTTCGTTGAAAGCGGAGCCGGCTTGCGGTGCGGCATTGTAACTGAAAGGCAGCAAACCGAGGCCCGGGCATTCGTAAGCGGAACAAAGGGGAACGGCGGTTCATGGACAAGGGCGGAGTTCAATTTTACCTCACGTCTTTCGGCCGGCAAAAATTTCGGCCTGGCTCTCAGCGGGTTCTACGGAAAAATTTTCGGCGGCGATGGCGTGCTTGCCTACTATATCGGCGGCCTCGGCAGGCTGCGCGCACGGGCCGTGGCCGGAGCGCAGACTGCCGAGGCCGTTTTGCTCAATCCGGCGCTCGGTTTTGTCATATTCGACCGGTCATTAGGGCGGCTTCCGTTATCCATCCTCAAGATCGAACTCACAGCCTTTACTGATTTATCCTACATGAGAGAGCCGAGCGCCTTGGGGGGGCGCGGCCTCTATGCCGACGCGGGCGCCGGATTTCGCTTTGTTTTTTATCCGCTTACAATTTTAAAACTTGACTTTGCCCGCCCTTTGGGAAAAACATCATCATGTGGCTTTAGAGTCAATTTCGGCTTGGAATTATCGTTATAGCCGCAATTTGTTTTTTTGGTGAAGGAAATGATAGAACAACCCTTGAAGCTAATATTTAAGAGTGATATTCAGGGCGCGGAATTTTATTATGGGAAAAATTCGCAGTATCTCGGCGTTGTGGATATACCTCTGATGTTTTATGCTGATGAAGACAGCATACGGAGAGACGCGGTAATTGAAATAAAAAGGCAAATGGAAAGGCTTTTGCAGGATAACCGCATTATTGGTTCAGTTGTATCAATAATAAATGCGGAAAAATTTAAATTTGTCGATGATGATGAGGATATAAGCCTTATGATTAATTCAAACGGCGATATTTTAGTCTTATGAGAAGGATGATGATTTATGAGTGACACCAGAAAATCGGAATGCAGCCGCAAAACAAATGAGACCGATGTGGCCGTATCTGTTGAACTTGCTTCCTGTGGCAGCGTGAACATAGCAAGCGGCGTGCCATTTCTTGATCATATGCTTTCGTCCTTCGCGAGGCATGGAAGGTTCGGCCTCAGCGTTGTTTGCAAGGGCGACACGCATATCGATGATCATCATTCCGTGGAAGATATCGGCATATGCCTTGGTTCCGCTGTGTCATCCGCCCTCGGAGACAAAAAAGGCATCTGCCGCTTCGGCGAGGCGGTCATCCCAATGGATGACGCCCTGGCGCTTGCGTCAGTTGACCTTTCCGGACGGGGGCACTTCGCGTACAAGGGCACGGAACTGCGCGGGTATATAGGGCGCTACAGCGAAGAACTCACCGTGGAGTTCCTGCGGGCATTTTGTGTAAATGGGGGAATGAATCTGCACCTGCAAATCTTGGACGGCAGCAACCGTCATCACATACACGAGGCGGCATTCAAGGCTGTGGGAATCGCGCTGTACAAGGCTGTGCTCATTGACCCCCTTCTCGGCGGAGGAATACTTTCTACGAAAGGGGTTATATGATTACGGTAATAGACTACGGCATGGGCAATATCCGTTCCGTAGTCAAAGCCTTTGAGCTTTACACAAAAGATGTTCAGGTGAGCAATGATCCGTCATCAATCAAAAAATCCTCCGCCCTTATTCTGCCCGGGGACGGAGCGTTCGCCATGGCAATGGAGAATCTTAAAAAGCTCGGCTGGGCCGAGCCGTTAAAGAAATACATAGAGGACGGCGGGTATTTTTTCGGCGTTTGTCTGGGCTATCAGCTCTTGTTTTCATCGAGCGAGGAGTTCGGCTGCTCGGACGGGCTCGGCATAATAGAAGGGCACATAACTCGTTTTCCAAAAAACGCGCTCAAGGTTCCTCACATGGGGTGGAACTCGGTTAAATTTACCGGAACATCAGCCTTCCTTGACGGGCTTCCCGATAACAGCTATTTTTATTTTATACATTCGTACTATCCCGAAACGGCGAGCCGTGACTGTGTGCTCGGCGAGGCCGAGTACGGAATTAATTTCCCCTGCATTATAGGCAGGGGAAAATTAATCGCGACTCAGTTCCATCCCGAAAAGAGCCACCGCTGCGGGCTTATGATAGTAGAAAATTTTGTGAGGCGGGTATGCTCGTAATTCCGGCTATTGATATAAGGGGCGGCAGGTGCGTCCGCCTTTTGCAGGGCGATCCCGAAAAGGAAACTGTGTATTCGGACAGCCCGCTCGATACGGCAAAGCGCTTCGAGGACGCCGGCGCGCCGCTCATACATGTTGTTGACCTTGACGGAGCGTTTGCGGGCAGCCCCGTTAACATGGAAATTATTTTTAAAATAGCAAAAGGCATTTCGATTCCGATTGAAACCGGCGGCGGCATTCGCAAGCGCGAATCTGTGGAGGCCTATATTGACGCCGGAATCAATCGCGTTATCCTCGGCTCCGTGCTGCTCGACTCCGGCGCCGAAGAGCTTGTGCGCTCTTACCCGAAAAATATCATCGCCGGAATCGACGCGAAAGAGGGAATGGTTGCGGTCAAGGGCTGGAAGAGCATAAGCGCGCTCAGCGCCGGTGAGGCAATAAAAAAAGTTATGGATTTCGGCATAAAGGAAATCATACATACCGATATATCGACAGACGGAATGCTTGCCGGTCCAAATACGCAGGCCTGCAGCCGCATCCTCTCGGCCTTTCCCGGCATAAGGCTGATTGCCTCCGGCGGAATATCCTCGGTGGAAGACCTCAGGGCTTTATCCAAACTGCCCGTTTATGGGGCCATTACCGGAAAGGCCGTCTACGACGGACGCATAGACCTGCGGAAGGCATTCGCCGAATTCGGCTGAGGGCATTCGCCTTTATAGCTTATTGCTCCGCCTCCATATCCCCATGTGCTCGGCATCCTTTATGAGTTTGTCCTGGAAATCAGGATGAGCAATGCCTATCAGTTTTTCCGCCCGCATCCATGTGGAGCACCCGGCTAACCTCACAACGCCGAACTCTGTCGCGATATAATCAACGGCGTGCCTTGGAGTGGTGATGATTGTTCCCGGCTCATGGAC
>JAITPE010000117.1 GCA_031289575.1 Spirochaetia bacterium
CTTCTGCTGCTTGCCGAAAACGAGGAAGGCTATAAAAATCTCATGCGTCTTTCATCAATAGGCTATATCGAGGGTTTCTACTATAAGCCCAGAATCGATATGGAAATTCTTGAAAAGCACTCAAAGGGAGTAATATGCTCTTCGGCGTGTCTTGCCGGAGAAATTCCACGATACATAATCAAGGGGCAGCTCAATGAGGCTAAGCAGCTCGCCGGACGTTTCAGCGAGATATTCGGAAAAGAGCGCTTCTATTTGGAATTGCAGGATCACGGCATTCCCGAGCAGAAGATCGTAAACTCGGCGTTAATAAAAATGTCCTCGGAGCTTGATCTTCCGCTCATAGCAAGCAATGACGCGCACTATGTTGAGGAGGGCGATGCCTACGCTCACGAAATCCTGCTCTGCGTACAAACGGGCAAGGTTATCCGCGACGAGAAACGCATGCGCTTTGCCTCTAATGAGTTTTATTTGAAACCGGCAAAGGCGATGGCTGCGTTGTTCGGAGATTATCCCGGAGCTATCTCGAATACTGTTAAAATAAGTGAAATGACCAATCTTAGCATATCGCTTGGGAATCCTGTTCTGCCTCACTTCGAGGTTCCGGATGGCTATGACTTGGACAGTTTTCTGCTGCGGCTTGTTCAGGACGGCGCGCGCCGCATCTACGGTGAAATTATTCCGCCGGAGGTAAAGTCGCGCATTGACTACGAGTTTTCGGTCATAAGCAAAATGGGGTTTTCGGGCTACTTTCTTATTGTGTGGGATTTCATAAACGAGGCTCGGCGCATAAATATTCCCACGGGCCCGGGCCGCGGCTCCGCGGCAGGATCCATAGTTTCGTATTGCCTGGGCATAACCTCGCTTGATCCGCTCAAGTACAATCTACTCTTTGAACGCTTTCTCAATCCGGAACGCAATGAGATGCCCGATATGGATCTTGATTTTTGCGCGGAGCGCAGAGAGGAAGTCATAGAGTATGTCCGCAGAAAATACGGCGATGACAAGGTTACGCAGATCATCACCTTTAATAAAATGATGGCCAAAGCAGTAGTGAAGGATGTAGCGCGCGTTCTTGAGATCCCATACCGAAGGGCGAATGAAATATCCCAAATGATAAAAGGAAAAACCCTTAGCGAGTCCATGAAAATGTCAAAAGAGCTGCGGGCGCTTGAAGGCGAGGAGAAAGAACTTCTCAAGATATCCTTTAAACTTGAAGGCCTTGTGCGTTCCGCGGGCAAACACGCGGCCGGTGTTGTTATATCAAAGGACAGCCTTACCGATTATGTGCCCCTTTATGTGGAACAGAAGGAGGGGGGCGTATCGTCCCAATACGAGAAGGGCTCGCTTGAACAGGCCGGGCTTGTAAAAATGGATTTGCTCGGCCTCAAGAACCTCACAATTATAGATAAATGCCTCAAACTCATAGCGGAACAAAAGGGCAGCGCGCCCGACCTTTCGGAAATGCCTCTTGATGACGGGCGTGTTTTCGCGCTGCTTCAGAGAGCCGACACCGTCGGCGTGTTCCAGCTTGAAAGCGGGGGATGCAAAATCTTTTGCGGCGTCTTGCGCCCAATACATTTGAGGACATTATTGCCCTTGTAGCGCTCTACCGTCCGGGGCCTCTTGAGTCGGGCATGACCGATGATTTTGTAATCCGCAAACGCAATCCAAAGCGTGTAAAATATCCGCATCCGAGCCTTGAGCCTGTTTTAAAAGATACGCTCGGCGTTATTGTGTATCAGGAACAGGTTATGCAGATCTCGCGCGTTATAGGCGGATTCACAATGCCCGAGGCGGACAAGCTGCGCAAGGCAATGGGGAAAAAACTCACCGACATCATGGCCGCCATGAAAGAAAAGTTTATAAAAGGCGCGGCCGCTCAGAATATCGACACCGAGATGGCAAAAGAACTGTACGAGCAAATGGAAAAATTCGGCGAATACGGATTCAACAAATCGCACTCCGCGGCGTATGCAGTTGTGACATATCAAACCGCGTGGCTCAAGGCCCGCTATTGCACGGAGTACATGACCGCGCTTTTATCCACAGCGCCCGACAATGTCACCCTGCTTTTAAATGACTGCAAGCGCCACAGCATACCCGTGCTTCCGCCGTCCATAAACAGCAGCTTTTATGACTTCACAATTGAGGAAAACAAGATACGCTTCGGCTTTAGCGCCATAAAGGGGCTGGGCGAAAAGGCAATCGAAAACATCATAATCGCGCGCGAGGATGGAGACTTTACCTCGCTGAATGATTTCTTTGAAAAAATCGACACCTTTGCCGTTAACCGCGGCGTCATTGAATCGCTCATAAAAGCCGGAGCCTTTGACGAGTTGAACCCCGACCGCGCCCGTCTCATGGGCTCGGTCGAGCTTCTCATGGATGCCGGCCGCCGCTCCAGAGCGGACAAGGCGTCGGGTCAGGGAAATCTCTTTGGTTCGGGCGTCGCTGTGCCGGAATCGCCGTTCGAACTCATGGACATTCCGGAGTGGACAGACGCAGAACGCTTAGAGCACGAAAAGGAAGTGCTTGGCTACTATTTGTCCGGGCATCCATTATCAAAATATGAAAAAGACATAGAGTACTATTCAACAAACTCAATTGACGGCCTTGCCGGCAATATTCCCAAGTCGGGCAAGGTTACTATTGCGGGGCTTGTGCGTGATTTTGAGGTAAGGGTTTCAAAGGGCGGCAAGCGCTATGGTACCGGAAAGTTAGAGGACATGGGCGGAATAATTGAACTGTTGGTTTTTGAAAAGAAGCTCGATGAATTAGAGAGGGCGCTTAAATCGGGCGTTCCTCTTCTTGTAGGCGGAAAGATTGAAACAGAGGAAATAGACGGCGATGATCCAAATTCCAACGGAAAATCCATGCCGACAAAAATGATCGTTCAATCGGCACGGGCGCTCACCGCCGCGCGCGCGGATGCCATATCTTCCATTCACATAGAGATTGACCCTATAGGCATTGATGACAGATTGCTTGAGTCCATGAAGTCAACCCTTGAAAAGTACAGGGGCAGTTGTCCGGTTTACTTCCATGTAAACGGAGATGAGCGCGGGGTACGGGCCGGGGATTATTTTAACATAAATCCATCGGACGGGCTTATCCATGAGCTCAGCCTTATAGTGGGAAAGGACAGCGTCCGCTGCTCCATGGAGTACTGACATTGCTTGCTGAATATTCGTTTTCATTCGTGCGATAATTTTATTATCGAATATCTGCATATAGCTTTACAAAATAGCAATTTACTCAAAAAATGAATTTTTCCGTTTGCATAGCTTCCCATGGGGTGTACCGGAGACATGACTCTATATCACACTAAAAAACATTTGACTGTTTACATCGATTTATGGAACTTGTAAAAAAATCAGTATTACTGCTAAAAAACAGAATAATACTGTATCTGTTAAGAGGTAAGACATTGTGAATGTTATCAACGAAAGAAAATTAGAAAATTCCAGCATCGAACTGGAAATAGAGGTTCCCGCCGGCATTGTTGAGGATGAGTTTAAGGCGGTTTTTAAAAAGATACAGCAAACAGCCAAGATTGACGGCTTCCGCAAGGGCAAAGTGCCCGTCAATATGATAGAACAGAGATATAGCCTCTACGCTTCCGAAGAAGTAGCCGAAAAACTTATGAAAGATTCCATTGCGGACGCCATACGGGAAAGGGCGCTCAATCCGGTATCGGTTCCTACCTATGAATTTAACGGCCTTAACCGCGGAGAATCGCTGCACTTTAAGGCTATTGTTGAGCTTTTTCCGGTTGTAAACCTCGGAGAATACAAGGGCGTGGAGGTAGAGGAAAAGACCTGTACCGTTCAGGACAGCGATATAGAAAAAGAGGTGGAAAATTTCCGGACTCATTTTAAAAAGCCCGTGCCCAAACCCGAAGGCACTGATGTAAAGCATGGCGATATGGTCAAGCTGAGGTATAAGAAGCTCAATATCGACAACAGCATAGAAAGAACATATTCCGCTGTTATAGGCGAGGATGCTGATGAATACGCGATAGAACAGCACATTTCCGGAATGCAGTCGGGCGGCGAAAAAGAGATCACCATAAACTATCCCGATGACTATACGCAGGATGATGTAGCCGGCAAGGAGATCATCTATCAGGTGAAACTCGAAGAGATTACAAGAGACGAAGTTCCGGAACTCACCGATGAGCTCGCGCAGCAGGGACAGTTCGCGTCT
>JAITPE010000235.1 GCA_031289575.1 Spirochaetia bacterium
TTTTTTACGTCGATACGGGAAAAATTGTTGAGGAATATGAAAATAATTACGCTACAATAGATAAAGAAGATATTGAATTTGAATATGTCTTAGAGGATTATAGAAAAAAATAAAAAGATAAACCAAAAAAAATAATGGACAACTGCGTATTACCTAAAATGTAGCAAAAACCGAGAATTTTGCAAAAAACGCTTTCAAAAAAAGCGCCCTTTTCCGATTCTATCTTACACTTATAAGCGATATTGATTTCCAGCCTCCCACTACAATTCAGCCTTTTACACAGGGAAACTGGCACCCCAAGCCTATTTTCTTTCTCTTCCTTGTTTTCTGAGTCCCCCCTAATTTTAATTTGCTACCCAAGATATTGCTGTATTGCAAAAAGATAAAACGATTGACAAAAGAAGAAGTATTATTGAAAATATAATCTGGTGGCGACTGAGACAAAATCCATAATGTTATATTACAGAAGAAAAATATTATTGGCTCTATTGGAAACTTTTAACGGCAAACTGGCGGCTATAAGTCTTCAAAAATATTTGTTCCTGTTTACGAGAAAACAGGATACAAAATCGTATGATTTCGTTCCATATAAGTATGGATGTTTTTCTTTTCAGGCAAATCAAGACATCGCAACCCTAAAGACATACGAATATGTTGATATATCGGAAGAGGGCTTTATCCAATTAAAAAAGAAAGATAGCTATTGTGCCTGCTTGAATTTATTTGACAGGCAATATCTTTCGGATATAAAAATGGAGTTTGGTGAGTTGTCGCAGAACGATTTGATCAAATATACTTACATTCATTATCCGTATTACGCAATAAAGAGTTCGATAGCGGAAAGTTTACTGACAACCGAAGAATATGCAAAAATAAAACTGCAATTAGACAATTTATCTGACCCAATATTGTTTACGATAGGTTATGAGGGTATTTCGCTGGAATCTTACATAAATGAATTGATAGTAAATGATATAAAAGTACTATGCGATGTTCGCAAAAACGCATTCAGCCGAAAATATGGATTTTCAAAAAGTCAACTCGAAACGGCTTGCAAAGGAGTAGATATAAAGTACATGCATTTCCCTGCATTAGGCATTGAATCAAAGTTTCGAAAAGATTTGCGCTCACGAGAAGATTATGATATTCTTTTTGATAATTACGAAAAGGCCGTTCTTGCATCAAATCATGCTAATATTGAAATTATTGCCAACTTTTTGAAGAACGATAAACGAGTTGCTTTGACTTGTTTTGAGAAAAATCCCGAGCAATGCCACAGAAGCAGGGTTGCGAAACGATTGATGCTTATGAATGATAAAAACTATATTCTAAATAATTTGTGACAAATGCCAAACGCTAAGATATTAATAACGGTCAAAACTTACCCAACGCTATCCGAAAAATATGATGAATTGGTATGTACGGCCGGCTTTAAGGAAGACGGCTCGTGGATCCGTATTTATCCCGTTCCCTTTCGTAAATTGGATTATGAAAATCAATTTCACAAATGGCAGTGGATAGGGACATTTTATCCACCAAAAAAATCAAACCAACAATTATCACTTTTCTAATGAAATGTAAGCTATTATTTGAATACAACCGCATAGAACAGCAAAAACCGCGAATTTTGCAAAAAATGCTTTCAAAAAAAGCGCCCTTTTACGATTCTATCTTACACTTATGAGCGATATTGATTTCAAGATCAGAAGCCGGGACATCGACACACTTTTGGCTCAGATTGAATCGTACAATCCGGCCGCGGAACTGGATATTGTAAAGCGCGCCTATGAATTTGCGGATACGGCGCACAGCGGGCAGACCCGCCTATCGGGCGAGCCATATATTATACATCCGCTTGAGGTTGCCATCAATCTGACGCAGCTTCATATGGATGAAACATCCATATGCGCCGCGCTGCTTCATGATGTTGTTGAGGATACCGGAGCCACGCTCGACTTTATTGCCGATAAATTCAGCCCGGATGTGGCAATGCTTGTCGACGGCGTTACAAAAATATCGGCCATGAAGAACAAATCGCGCACAATCGCGCAGGCCGAAACCCTCCGTAAAATGCTGATAGCCACAATCAAGGATCTGCGCGTCATAATAATAAAGCTTGCGGATAAGCAGCACAATATGCGCACCATCATGTTTCAGCGCGAGGACAAGCAGCGCCGTATCGCTCAGGAAACGCTCGATATATACGCTCCAATCGCGCGCCGGCTGGGCATATCAAGAATAGGCTCCGAGTTGGAAGACCTCTCCTTTCGTGTTCTTTACCGCGATGAGTACGATGATATAAAAAACCGGCTGGCTCAGAGAGAGGAACAGCGCACGGCCTACATCGACGGAATCCGTTACACTCTCTATAAGCGCTTGACCGAAATGGAACTAAAGCCCGAGATTACCGGCCGCGCCAAAAATTACTTCTCCATATTCCGAAAAATGAAAATGCAGGATAAAACCTTTGATGAGATATACGACATCCAAGGCATACGCATAATCGCGGACGAGGTCAAGGACTGCTACGCTGTACTCGGCGTAATCCATACCCTGTGGGCTCCCATAGAAGGCCGGTTCAAAGACTACATAGCGGTTCCCAAATCAAATATGTACCAGTCGCTTCACACCACAGTCATCGGCCCGGAGGGCCACCCGCTTGAGGTTCAAATACGCACAAGAGAGATGCATGAAACCGCGCAAATGGGAATCGCCGCGCACTGGCTTTACAAAGAAAATAAAACAGCGAAAAACGAAAGCTACAAAGATCTCGCCATACTCAACGATATAAACAAGCTTTTTGATGAGGCAAACACCTCGGTGCAATTCATGAAAGACCTAAAGATGAATCTCTATGATGATGAGATATTCGTCTTTACTCCGCAGGGGAAAATTGTTAAGCTTGCAAGAGAATCAACGACAATAGACTTCGCCTTTGCCATTCACTCCGAGGTGGGAATGAAGGCGGCCGGCGCCAAGGTGAACGGAAAAATAGTTCCGCTGAGAACAAAACTCAACAGCGGCGATATTATAGAAATACTCACAAGCAAAACCGGGCACCCGGCCGCCGCGTGGCTCAAATTTGTAAAGTCATCGGGCGCGCGATACAAAATAAGAAGCTGGCTGAGAAAAAATAATCAGATCACAGACGAAGAGGAAAAAACAGAGCGGAAGCCGCAGCAGAAAGAAACTCCAAGGGCCGAGGTCATCATCCCCAAGGAAGAACAGATCAAGCTCTCCAAAATATCGGAAAACAAGCGGAGCATGGTTTCAATAGAGGGAACAGCAAATGTTCTCATTAAACTGTCCCAGTGCTGCCAGCCAATTCCTGGCGATGATGTTGTGGGCTTTATAACACGCGGGCGCGGAATCACCATACACAAAAGAAGCTGCCCATCCCTCAAGCGCATGGAGAAGGAAAAAGAGCGTTTTGTAAACATACTGTGGGAGAGTTCGCCGCAGAATATGTACCCGATCAAACTCGCGGTAGAGGCATCGGACAGGGTGAATCTGCTGAAGGATGTGGCCGAAGAAATATCACTATCCAAAACAAACATAATAAAAGTCGATGCCAATCTTAGAAATAAGGATCACGCCGTGTTAAAATTTATTCTGGAAGTCAGCGGCAACAAGCATCTTGGTGAAATAATAGCGCGGCTCAAAAAAGTAAAGAACGTCACCAATGTGTATAAACTCAACGAAAAAGTAGTGATCAAGTAATGGTGATCCTTGGTTCGGCATCTCCGCGCCGGCGTGAACTGCTTGGAATCATCTACCCGCTGTTCGATATCAGCGCTCCGAATATAAACGAAGAAATACGCGGAGGAGAAAGTCCGCGCTCTTTTGCGGAAAGAATGTCGCGCGAAAAAATGGAAGCGGTGCTGCAGCCGTATTCCGGAAAAACAGAATCCTTTCTCGCGGTCACTGCCGATACGGTTGTAGCAATAGATGATGAGACAATAGGAAAGCCGAAAGATTTTGATGACGCGCTGCGCATCCTTGAACTTTTAAGCGGAAATACACACGAAGTTATAACCGGCCTTACGATTTTTATAAGGCGCTCAGGAGAGGGCGATATGATGATTACATCTCATGAGATTACGCGCGTTACTTTCAAGGAACTCGGCGACGCGGAGATAAGGCGCTACCTGAGCATAACAGAATACATGGACAAGGCCGGGGCGTATGCCGCGCAGGAAAACGGCAGCCTTATTATAAAAGAGATTACAGGCTCGGTAAGCAATGTGCTTGGTTTTCCGCTCAGACTTTTTTTCCGTATGATTCCATTGGACGCGCTTTAGAACTCGGCGAGCGCCCAAACATCAAAGGCCGGCTCCTCATACGGATGAGCCTTCCGCAGGGCCGCGACAGCGGACGCAATGAACTCATCGGCGCATACCATTTCAACCTTGTATTCGCTCAAGCGTTCGGTCTTTCCGGTTTCACCCGCGAAGGGAGAACTGCCCGGGAGCGGAGTAAACTGTCCCTGCCCCGCGCTCTGCCATGAACAGTTTTCGTAGTTTCCCATTTTACCGGCGCCGGCTGCGAACAGCGCCGACTTTACTTTTTCAAGATGGCTCTCCGGCACAAAGAAACATAGCTTATACATGGGGCATCACCTTTTCCTCAAAGTATTGAAAAAGCTCCAAGGAGACTTTTTCAATATTGCCGATGATGTCGCCGGCGGCTGTATCGGATGTATCCGACACAGCCTTGAACAGGAAGGCTTTTATGCCGTACTTGCCGCAGGCCCGGACTACGGCCGCGCCCTCCATATCCGCAAGATCGGCAAAGCGCCCGGCGGCCTGCCGCTCTTCGGCCGAAAGGGCCGGGACATCGGCCGTGGCCAGCACAGCCTCGGCATGGCCCGGCATAATGCCGGTTCTGCGCGGCAGGCCCTTTTGCGGGCGCCTGTCGTATTCATAAACCGCGGATATATGCCGTATATCGCCAAGTTTAAGAAACGGCGACAGCGCGCCCGCGGAACCCGCATTAAACACGCATTGGGCATTGTGCTCGCGAATAAGGGCGGCCGAGGCAAGGGCGGCGTTTACCTTACCGATTCCGGAAACAATCAGGGTGTAAACGCCGCCCCTGTAAGTACGGAATGGCCTTTCGGCCGCCTGCTCGAGGCGCATCCCTTCAATGAAGGGATGCGCCTCGGCCATTGTGGCTATCACTATCCCATTCATTGGTCTATTCCGCAGCACTTCTTGTATTTTTTTCCGCTGCCGCAGGAGCAAGGGTCGTTTCGGCCCGGAGTGGATATAACGCCGGCCTTGCCGTTAAGCGCCATTTTTTTCACCTCCGCGGCATGGCGCTTCATGAAGTTACGCATGGGTTGATGCTCTTCTTTCTCTTCTTTCAGCATATCATCGGCCAGACGCTGAAGCTGTTCGCTGTCATCGGCCGGCGCCATAAGACTCCCCGTTATGCCTTCGAGCGCCGGAGCTATTTCATTTCCCAGCGGTACATAGCCGCGCGCCGCGCAGAATTTCATGAAACTAATGAGCGAGTTTTCGACTGTAATCCAGTAATCATCGCCGGCTGTGAGTTTGAGCGGCATTACATCAAGCGCGCATTTGCGGCTGTGCATGGCGTCCCACTGCGCGGGGCTCATGAGAAAAGTGACATACATGAGCTGGCTGAAAACAATGACCACCATATCGGCCTGCTGCTGTTCGGCCGCGGAGAGAAGCGGGAACCCGGCGGAGGCCTTGAATTCGGGAATCCACAAGTTGATGGAGTTTTTTACCGATTGAAATTCCTGTTCGCTGAAGGCGCGGCAGTTTGCGGTTTCTGTCATCTCTAGCTCCTGATTCGTTTAAATCCAGCTTTTATTTATTCGCAGAGCTTGTCAAATATTTATATGGCTATGCGAACGCAATTAACGCGGCGGCTTATTCTTTTTTTCCAATTTGCAGGTTTCCTGTTTTTGCATTCAATGGAGAAATGACCTTTTTTCCTGTTTATAATCAATCATTGCCTGTTCAATGGACAGTTCCGGGTCTTGCAGTTGGTCTAAGCGATCTTTGGCAACTTGCGCAATCCATAGTTTGAACGGTTCCGCCTTGGGCGAAGGAATGGATTGAATCAAGCGGAAAAGCTGCTGAGTATTAGCAACATCGGTAAGATATTTTTTACCATCGGCTGCCGGTAATTTAAGTTGGTGACAAAATGTCACCGACTGATTTCCTTCTTCTTTAAGTCTCTGTTTTAATTTATTCCAATATTTGCGACTATCGACACTGTCGGTTAAGACATCAACCACATCCACAACAGAAAAATACCATTCTTCCTCTTCCTCGTTCCATACGGTGCGGACTTTTTTCTCTTCAAAGAGTTTGATTGTACCTTTATTCTTCATATTTACTCCTACAAAAAATTATATGTTTAAAAGAAAGCGTTTGAACTGAGCTGTTTATACTAAATATTTATTTACTATTACTAAAAAATGTCAACGCTTATTTTCCTTCCCAAAAATAACTTGACGCTATAAAGCTATTATGATAGATTTCTCTTTATGGAAATGGAGAAATGGAAAAGAAATCATCCAGCGCCCTTGTAATAGGCTCCGGCATAGCGGGAATACGCGCCGCCATTGAACTTGCCGA
>JAITPE010000264.1 GCA_031289575.1 Spirochaetia bacterium
ACTGCTACTGCTACTGCTGCTACTCTCTTCATCCTCAAAGAGACAGCCCGTCATTAAAACCGGAATAAGTAAGTAAGTAAGTAAGTAAGTAAGCTTTTTCATAATAGTTCTCCTATAAATTTAATATCAACATAATACAAAAAAAGAGTAAAAAAAGCAATCTTTTTTTACCGTATATCATTGACTTTCACGGCTTTTACTAATTATTGTCATAAAAATTCCTATCAGGAAGATAAAATGAACACAGACCACGCGAAAATGCTCTATGGAATAAGCGAACTCAACAGCCTCTTTGAGGAAAACAGCATTGAACAGTTTCTACAAAAAACCGTAAACATGGTTGCGCAGCACATGAACGCGGAGGTGTGTTCTATCTACATATACAACGAACACGACAAAAAACTCACACTCAAGGCGACACAAGGGCTGAACCCGGACATTGTGAATCATCTCTCTATTGGACTGGGCGAAGGGCTTGCGGGCACAGCGCTTTTGGAACGGCGCATAATATGCGAAAAAGCCGGAAAGGACAATTCAAACTTCAAGTACTATCCGGAGAGCGGCGAAATTGATTCCGACTCTTTCCTCATATCGCCCATCATAAGGGGAATTTACAGCATAGGCGTACTTGTTGTTCAGCGCGGCAAGGGGCATTTCTTTGATGAAAACGATATAATGGCAATCGAGGCGACGGCGTCTCAGCTTGAAACGCTGCTTGAGCATGTCAAGCACATCACGCAGCCGGCCGGCCGCTCCGACAAGCCGTATTTTGAGCCGGACAAATTTCATTTTTTCAAAGGCAAAACAGGGTCACAGGGCTGTTTCAGGGCGCCCTTGATGATCAAGCCGGTAGACAAAAATCCTAACATAATCGCAAAAGAATTGAATGGATGCGGTTTCACCATTGCCGATTTTGAAGAGGCCATAGAAAAAACATACACTCACCTCGAACTCATACAGAAAAAAATAGAAGAAAAATTGGCCGATGCGGCCTCGCTCATTTTCGCGTCGCACCTGCTCATGCTGAAAGACAACGGCTTTACCGGCGCCATGCGGGAACTCATTCTCGCGGGCCGCGGCGTAACCGACGCCGTTATGGATATATTCCTGAAGTACAAAAAAATTTTCAGCGAGAGCCCCAACGCCCTTATAAAAGAAAAAACGCAGGACATCGAAGACCTCGCCTCGGAGATACTCAACAACCTGCTCAACAAAAGCAGGGATGAAGGAATCTACAAAGACCATATCATTGTGGCGCGGGAACTTTTTCCATCTGAACTGCTGATGCTCTCCGCGGACGGAATCGCGGGCATTGTTCTGGTAAGCGGAGGAGTAACATCCCATGTCGGAATACTCGCGCGTTCGCTGATGATTCCAATCGTAATCATAAACAATCCGCTGCTGCTTGCGATTCCCAACGGGACAGACGCGCTGATTGATGCCGATGTCGGAAACCTCTACATAAACCCGACACCAGAGGTGCTCCACAACTTTGACATGCAGCGCGCGGCCAAGGATGTAATATCCACGGCCAAATCCGAGGCAGCCGGAAAAAGCGTCACATTAGACGGAGCAGCGGCATCGGTACTGCTCAACATAAACCTCATATCGGACCTTAAACAAATTGAGATCGAAAACATCGACGGCATAGGCCTTTACCGGACCGAATTTCCGTTCATGATACGCGACAGCTTTCCTTCCGAGGAAGAACAATATTTCATCTACAGAAAACTTATATCGGGCATGGCCGGCAAACCGGTGACATTCCGCACACTCGATATAGGCGGAGACAAGGCGCTGGCCTACTATGATTTTCCGAACGAAAAAAATCCCTTTCTCGGAATGCGCTCCATCCGTTTTTCGCTTGAACATATAGGCATTTTTAAGCAGCAGATACGGGCGATACTGCGGGCCGGCCAGGGCGCCGACCTAAAAATAATGTTTCCAATGATATCATCCTTAGACGAGTTTCTCTCCGCCAAGGACATTGTAAAGCAGTGCATATACGAGCTCTATAAATCAGGAACCGGACACAACAGCTCTCCGGGCATCGGCATGATGGTTGAGATACCATCGCTTCTTCCTGTTATTGATGATCTCGCCAAAGAGACCGATTTTTTTTCAATAGGAACGAATGACCTGATACAGTACACCCTCGCGGTAGACCGGACAAATGAAAAAGTTTCATCGCTGTACATTCCGCATCATCCGGCTATACTCAGGGCGCTGAAACAAATCGCCGATGCGGCCATAAAAGCCGGCATCGACGTTTCCGTATGCGGCGATATGGCAAACAAGGAATTATACATTCCATTTATTATAGGCATAGGAATAACAAGCCTGAGCGTTGACGCCATGTACATACCAAGGGTAAAACGGGCTATACGCGCAATAGACCTTTCCAAAGCCAAGCTCTTTGCCGAACGCCTTCTCACACTTACCCGAATAGATGAAATCGAGGCGGCTCTCAGAGAGCCGGAAGTAAAATGATAAAAGGCATAAAATACTGGATAGCTCTTGAGCAGACAGGCGGAATAGGCCCTGTTAATCTGAGAGAAATACACAAAACTCTTTTATCAATGAATCTTTCAATTGAAGATCTTTTCGGCTGCAGCAAAGAAGAAATAATCCGCGAGTTTCATTTCTCCGAAAAACTATCCTCGTTGATCGAGTCGGCGAAAAATACGGCCGCCCGAATCGACAATGACTGCCTTGTGCTTGCGGACGCCAAGATTTCGGTTATTCCGTTTTTCGCGCCCGAGTATCCGTCCAAGCTGCTCAATATAATGGGAAATTCTTTTCCGCCTATACTGTATGTGATCGGCGATGCCTCTATTCTGGGCAAAAAGGGAATCGCGCTTCTCGGAGGCGGCGAAATAAGCGCCGTGGGCGAAACAATATTGTTCGCGTCCGCGCGCGAGCTTGCGCGCCACAATATTATAATAATAAGCGGAATGGCAAAGGGGGCTGATTTGATTGCTCACCGCGCGGCAATGGTGAGCGGTGGAAAAACCGCCGCGTTTATTCCAGGCGGAATGTTTCATTTTAAAATTCCGGAATTTATTCTTGAGGCGATGACTCCGGATAACTTAGTTGTTGTATCTCCCTTTTTTCCGTCAAAAGAAATGAACAAGTTCAATGCCTTTACGCGGAATAGAATCATTTGCGCGCTCTCTTACGCTGTATTCATAGTGGAGACCACCGCGGACGAAGGCATATTTGACGCGGCGAAGTCGGCGCAAAAATTGGGCGTCCCGCTTTACACAACCGAGTACTCGAAGTATCCGGAGAGCGCCAAGGGCAACCCGTTGATTCT
>JAITPE010000019.1 GCA_031289575.1 Spirochaetia bacterium
GGTAAACCCTTTGGATCAAGTCTATAAATTAAAAATGTCATTGGCAAAACAAATAAGACTGATACGATAATACCATTTAGGAAAGAAATTGGTACAAAATTTATTTTTGGAATAAATAAACCCAGAATAATCCATACCAAAAAAGCTGAAATAATAAAAAATTTATCCATTTTCCTAATAATCATAGGGGCGGTATCTATAATAGCGGCAACAACGCCAATTAACAGCGAAACCATGTAATTTTTCATACATTTCTCCTTTATCCTTTATATTTTATAATATCATATTCTTAAATTTTATGCAACTACTTTTCCAGAAAATTTTAGGGTTGTATTGCACATAACTATATATATACGACATAAAGTTCGTCTAACATTCCATATATAGCAAAAAAGCGCAATCAGACTCAGACGTCAAGCAGACTTTGTATGCTCAATAAGCTTTTTACTCCGACTGTGCTGTTGCACTTCAAACTTTAATTCAGGACTATCCCGAAAATTCCGGCAAAAAATATTCTTGCCTAAAAAGTTGCCCAAATCTATATAGCTTTCATGAACAAGAAATATCTCCGCGACATTCAGTCCGAGTACGATGACCGCAACCTGCCCATAAACAAGGTCGGCGTGAAAGACATCTCGTACCCTGTTGTTGTCCTTGACCGCGCCGACGGCATTCAGCATACGGTTGCGCGGGTCAACATGTATGTCAACCTTCCGCATCAGTTCCGCGGAACCCATATGAGCCGCTTCATAGAGATACTCAACAAGCACAGAAACGGAATCAGCACACTTAATATAAGAAAAATTTTAAAGGACATGCTTGATGAATTGGATTCCGGACAGGCCCATTTTGAGATAGTCTTTCCGTATTTTATAACAAAGTCGGCCCCGGTTTCCAAAGAACAGGCCAAGATGGAGTACACATGCGTACTGTCCGCCTCATCTGAAAATGATTATTACACGCTTGAGGTTCGGGTTCCTGTTCTTTCGCTGTGTCCGTGCTCAAAGGAGATCTCGGCCTATGGCGCGCACAATCAGCGCTCTATTCTTTCCGTAAAAATACAGGCCGAAGAAAAAATATGGATCGAAGACATTATATCGGTTGCGGAAAAATCGGCCAGTTCCGATATATATTCAATTCTCAAGCGAGAGGATGAAAAGTTTATCACCGAAAAATCGTATGAGAATCCGGTTTTTGTTGAGGATATAGTCAGGAACGCCGCCGTGTCGCTTCAGGAAATGGACGGCATTTTGTGGTTTTCGGTTGAATCTGAAAATATGGAATCCATACATAATCATTCCGCTTACGCGCAGATTGAGATGGATTTGCGGGCAAAAAACCAAAATAAAAATACAAAGGAAAACCGATGAAAAAAAATTATCTCTTGCTGCCGCTTCTTCTGTTGCCGCTGATTTTTAATGGATGCAGCTGTGATGTTCTTGCCGAATACAAGGACGGCCGCATAACACGCGGCGAGTTCAAGGAATGGCTCTCGGCCAGGCATATTCCCGAAGACGCTGTCTTAGACTCAGTTGATAACCAAAAGGCAAAGCTGCGCGACATAGCCGTGGAGAGGCTCACGCTGCTTGAGGCTAAAAAAGCCGGGTTCGACAAAACGGATGATTTCACCAAAATAGAAGCCTTTTACAGAGAGGCCTTCATAGCCGATTTTTACAAAAAGCAATTAAGGAGCGGCGAAAACTTTGAGGAAGATGCCGTAGGCGTATCGGTCATTAAACTCAGGGTGAAGGACTATGTAACCGAGAACAACAAGAACAGAAAACTCACAGCGCTTGAGCTTGAGAGCGAATATCAAAAGCAAGAAAAAAAGGCCGGTGAGCTTATAAGCGCTCTTAATTCGGGGGGCGATTTTGCAGCTTTGGCAAAAGAAAATTCCGATGATTACTCGAAAGAGAAAGGCGGCGATATAGGCTTTGTGGTAAAGGGCGGAGCCGAAGAGGATTTAGTCAAGGCCGCTTTTGCCCTCAACGCCGGAGAGTTTACACAAAAGCCTCTGCGCTTAAGGGGAGCCGTTTGCATAGTAAAGGCCAATAAAAAGGCGCGTCTCAACAATAGCAATATAGAAAGCCTTGTTGTCGATGAAAAAAGGGCAAAGCAGTTGAGCGAGATGCTGCGGAATTCATCAGCCGACAAATACGAACAGTCCCTTGTGAGCGCCGGCGATGTTGTAAACAATATTGAGTCCGCGAACTTTCGTGATAAAAACACAGTTGTTTATAGTATCGGCGGCAAGGAACTCACGGCAGGCTATCTTGATGAACTCTTATCATTTCTCACAAGCCGTTTGGGCGGACAGTCAAACGAGGCCGACAAGATTACCAATGACCAGAAAAAAGAAATCGCCCGCATTATGTTCATGAGAACGCTGCTTCTGCGCGACGCGCTCAAGAATAACGCGGACAAGTCCAAGGATTACATAAAGGAGTGGGATTTCTTTTATAACGTGACGCTGGGCACTGCGTACAAGAACAATACTGTTTTGCAGGGCATAAAGATAACTCCGGAACAGGTAAACGCGGAGTATGCGGAACAGGCCAAGAGAACAGCCGAGCGCAATAAAAACCTCAGACCCGGAATGAGGCCGGAACCGCTGCGGCCCTTTGCCGAAATGAAAGACCGGATCGAAAACATGCTTTATGGGAAGGAACGCGCCCTGAGAATAAGACAATATGACGACAGCTTGCTTGAGAGCGTAAATTTTGCGATAAAAGAAGATAAACTTGAGGTAAAAAAGAACAACCCCAAGCCTCCCAAGCCTTGATTGGGAGATTGCTTCGCTTCGCCCTGCTCAATTGAGAGACTCCGGCGCGGTATGGAGTTTGGCCGCGGAAAATTCCTTGTGCATTTTACCGTCAACTACGAGTTCGGTCATTGATTCCACATCAAGGCCGAACTCCTGCGCCGATTCTATGTA
>JAITPE010000116.1 GCA_031289575.1 Spirochaetia bacterium
TTTGTTCCTTAATCTGATTTGATATTGCGGATTATGGAAATAAACAATGTAATCATACCAACAAGTTAAGGGGTGCTTTTTATGAAGAGAAACAAACAGTCTATCGCGGCAGAGCGGAACTATACCGTTGAAAGGCAAAAAAATGAGCCTGTATCGTCTTACTTCGGCGAGTTAACATTCAACAGAAAGGTCATGAGGGATAAGCTTCCCAAAGACATTTATACAAAACTTGTAGCCGCCATTGATGAAGGCGAGACTCTTGATCTTAACACGGCCAATGCTGTTGCCCACGCAATGAAAGAGTGGGCTATAGACAACGGCGCTACTCACTTTGCGCATTGGTTTCAGCCTATGACCGGATCTACCGCGAGCAAACACGATGCCTTTGTTGAGCCTGTTGATGACGGCAGGGTGGTTGAACGCTTTTCGGGCAGTCAGCTTGTTCAGGGAGAACCGGATGCCTCCAGTTTTCCGAGCGGCGGAATAAGGGCGACATTCGAAGCCAGAGGATATACCGGATGGGATATATCAAGCCCGGTTTTTCTAAAGAAAACAGGAATAGGAACAACGCTGTATATTCCGACGGCTTTTATTTCATATACCGGCGAGGCGTTGGATGAAAAAACTCCGCTTCTCCGCTCAAACAGGGCTGTGAATAAAAGCGCCCTGCGCATACTAAAGCTCTTGGGCAACACGGCATCCAGAAAAGTTTATTCAACCTGCGGGCCCGAGCAGGAGTACTTTCTCATAGACAAGGACTTTTTCTATAAGCGCCAGGATCTCACGCTTGCAGGCCGCACTCTCATAGGCGCTCCTCCGGCAAAGGGACAGGAACTCGAAGACCAGTACTTCGGCAGCATAAAAGAGAGAGTTCTCTCTTATATGCATGAGGTTGAAGAAAAACTGTACCAGTTGGGGTACCCCGCAAAGACGCGTCACAACGAGGTTGCGCCCAGCCAGTTTGAGATAGCTCCCATTTTTGAGGAAGCCAATGTAGCGGCCGACCATAATCAGCTTCTTATGGATACTCTCCGCTCGGTTGCGAAACACCACAACTTTGCCGCTCTTCTGCACGAAAAACCATTTGCCGGTATAAACGGTTCGGGCAAACATTTGAACTGGTCGCTCAGCACAAATGACGGAATAAACCTTCTGAATCCGGGAGACACGCCGCATGAGAACATTCAGTTTTTGGCCTTCCTGATTTCCACAATCAGAGCGGTATACTACAACGCCGATATTTTGCGGGCATCTGTCGCTCATTCCGGCAATGACCACCGTCTTGGGGCCAACGAGGCGCCGCCGGCAATCATTTCTGTGTTCCTTGGCGAACAGCTCACAAAGATTCTTCAGGATATTGAAAACGGAGCGATAAGCGCCGCTACCGACAAGGCCATTATTGATCTTGGAATAGCCGCGGTTCCGCTTTTAAATAAGGATAACACCGACCGCAACAGAACATCTCCGTTTGCTTTTACAGGAAACAAATTTGAGTTCAGAGCCGTTGGTTCATCTCAATCGATAGCATGGCCCGCGACTGTTCTCAACACCATAGTTGCCGAGAGCCTTGATATTATTGCAGACAAGATTGAGGCAAAGGGCGGGGATATAAAAACAGCGTTGATTGATGTTATCAAAGACGAGATCAAGGAACTGAAGAAAGTTCTTTTTAACGGAGACAACTATACAGAGGAATGGCAGCAAGAGGCTGCCAAGCGCAAACTTCCGAACGCCAAAACAACTCCCGAGGCGCTGAAAGCCTTAGAGAGCTCGAAGGCTTTTGACCTTTTCGAAAAGTACGAGGTGCTAAGCAAGGTTGAGCTTAAATCGCGCCATACAATCAGCCTTGAGAAGTACATTACAGAAATCAAAATTGAGATCAAGGCGCTGAGGAACATTGTTGATACCCAAATAATTCCGGCTGGACTCAAATACCAGAAAGAGATTGCCAAATCATTGGCCGCGGCAGGCGGAGTCATTAAAAACTCGCCCTTCCTTGACGCGCAGAAAGAACTCTTGGAGAAAATAAGCGGCTTAGTGGGCGGTCTTATTGCCGGAACAAGGGATCTCGGCAAGCTTTACGACGAGGGAAGCGCGATTGAGGATGAGCAGGCACAGGGCGAATTTTTCTGCAGCAAAGCCAAATCGAAGATGGATGAAATAAGAAAACTTGCCGACGAGCTTGAGTACTATGTTGATGATGATCTTTGGGAGATTCCAAAATTTTGGGAAATGCTCTTCATAAGTTAAGTTTACCGAAAGGCCGCCGCGAGGCGGCCTTTCCCTTTCAGCTTCAGTTTCCCCATTCGTGAATGATGACCGCGGGGATTATAACGGCAGCCGTTTCGGCTCTCATTTGAGGGAATCCGAATGTGAGCTGCCGCCAGCCCGCCCTTTCGGCCTTTTCCAATTCAAGGCTGCTGAATCCTCCCTCCGGGCCAATGAGAATGCCGGCGCTTTTGGGCTTCGCGCTTCGCGCGTACGCTTTGAAATCAGCGCCCCTTATGTGGGCAATGATGCGCTCATCCCATGCACCGGCCGATATGATTTCGCCGAAACTGCAAATCTCTTCCACGCTCGGAAGGTGTTCCCGCATGGACTGCTTTGCCGCCTCGAGCGCAATCCGGCGCCATCTGCTGTTCTTAGCGCCGGATTTTTCGGTATAATCCGGAACGCAGCGTTCTGTGATTACAGGAACAATTTTTGAAACGCCTATCTCAACGGCCTTTCGGATAACAAGATCAAACTTCTTGCCCTTGAGGAGCGCCGCGTAAAGGCAAAGCTCGAAAGGAGGCTGCGGCATCCTGTCGGGAGGCGCCGCGTTTTTTGCACATCCTGTTGCCGATGATTCCACAGAGCATATAATTTTATCCGCGCATATTTCGGTTATCTGCGCGGAAAAACGGCGGCCGTTTTCATCAACGAGAATAAGGTTGTCTCCTTTGGCGGCGCGGCGCACCCGCGCCAAGTGATGAAAATCATCCCCTGTGATGGAACAGCTTCCGCCGGTTATGGAAGATGAGGCGATAAAATAGTTCGGCATCTATTTTCCCAAGCCCCGCGTTTTTTGCACATCGTGTGCACGCTCCGCACTGCGATAGCCTGTCGGGAGGTTCTCGGGCAAAAAAAGATTTTTCTCTGGCGGAATCTGTCCGCCGAACGAGTTGAAGACAAGTATGCTCACGTCTCCGGAGCGTATGTCTCTCATCTCATAGCGTATTGGAACAATAGTATCGGCCTTGCGCGCTGTTTTGGCCAAAGAGAGAACCTTGTTCAGAATCTCGTCTTTGCCGCGGAACTCTATTTTCAGGGGCAGGAAATCTTTCTCATCGGCATACAAGGTCAAGCGGCCGTATTGGCTGTCCGCAAAAATAGGCTTAAGCTCAAGTTTATGGCAGCTTTTGCTGTTTACGGTTTCCTTGCCGGCAAGCGCGGCCGTGTAATTGGCAGCCAAGCGGTATCCCGAAAGGTCAATGTAAGAAAAATTGGTATAGAGAACCGGCTCGTATTTATCGGCGCCTGTTTTGCGGATCAATTTTCTGGCGTGCATCAGGTAAACATGAATGTTTTCTCCGCCGAGCGTATAGAGTACCTCAAGCTGGATGGCTCTCTCTTTATTGTAAAAAATAAAGAGAGAGTTGTCGTCCGATCTCGTGGCGGTAAAATCAATTGTAAACGAGGCGCCGCCGGGATGTATGTGTTTTATTCTGCCGGCGGAACCGCCCTGCGGAACGCGCATGATTGTATCGGCCTTTAACAGAATCGCGGTCTCAAGCGGCGGGAAATCTGCGCTGTTTTCCTGGGCTGCCGCTGAGACAGCCAAAAATAAAACGAGGCGGATAACTTTACCTGTCATGATTCGCCGGCTCAAAGGAGTATTCGCAGCCCTCCCAGGATTGTAAAGCCCGGTTCGGGATAGCCGTCTCTGTAGCGGTAGTGGTCATTGTACAGGTTTTCCATTTTCAGGTTGAGCAGTACCGATTCGACCACCTGAACCTGCAGTACCATGGAGCCTATAAGAGCGCCGTCCAATTTTTCGCTGCCGTTAGTTTCCACATACACGCTGCTGCTGTAGTCGTTGCCCCAGGCAAGGCTCCACTTGTCCGAGTTAAGCGAGACCGAGCTTGTGAATTTATGCGAAGGCCTGTAGGTGATGTAATCATCGGCTGTGTATTTGCTGTAGACATAGCCTATGTTGAATGATAGTATATATGAGTACAT
>JAITPE010000133.1 GCA_031289575.1 Spirochaetia bacterium
TCTCATGGATATACGGCGCGTCCCAGGCAGCATTGAGACCGATATCCTCAGTTTTTTGACAGGCTTGGAGATACCCTCGGCAATAGTGCTTACGAAGTGCGACAAGGTTTCCGGAAACGGGAGAGCCAACAATCTGAAAAAAATATCGGCTGCGCTTGAACTGGAGGCCGACTCGTTCTTCTTTTCATCGGCCCATACAGGCGAGGGCAAAAAAGAGCTGCGGGGCATTATAAGCCAAATGGCGGGGGGATAACCTTTTTTTATTTTTTATTACTTTTTTATCAAAAGTTATTGACATGTATACTATATATAATTATAGTATATGTTATGGAAACACGAGATTTTATTTATCATTTTACAAATATCCTTTTTTCGGAAATCGTTAAAGATATTATTCTTAACGAAGGCTGGGCCGAAGCGGATTTTGATTATAGATATGCAGAGTACATTAAAATTTTTCACAGAATGAAAGAAAGTCATTCGCTAAATACCGATGATGTTATTCTTAAGAGCTTGAATATTTCAAAGTATGCGGTAATAAATTCTTTTAACAATAATATAAAAAAGAAATTCTTAAAATATTTGAATAGCTGTGGAATATCTCAACCGGTTGCGGAGGAATTGCTTCCCGATAATATTTTTAATTTAGATACAATTAATCCGGATATATTAAATGCTTTTAGAAATATTGAAGAAAATATTTTAAAAGAGGTAAAGTAAATGGAACAAAAACGAATTTCAGAATTACTCTTAAATTTACATCATGCAATAACAGGAACTAATTTAACGCTCAATGAAATTATAGACAACTATACTATTGATCCGAATATTTCGTTTGTTCATGAAACCGAATTGAGCGGCAAAGTAGCCACCGGAAGAACTGTACCTATTGAAGACTACTATACTATTGAGGACAAGCTGGATTATGGACCGTCAGGTAATACTCAATAAGGCAACAGATGAAATTATTGATTATGTAAAGACTGTTTTTATTATCAAAGATATATATAACAACATAAATAAAGACCTAAATAAAAAATTGGATATTGCTTCACCATACCTTAACTTTCGCGATGCCCTGTTTCATTACAAAAAGATGTATGAAACAGATGATGATATATCTTTTACAGATCAATTGGCATGTCTTGATGAACATTTAAACAGAGGAATTAAAGATTTTGTTATATGTTTGTGTTCAAATTTTTATATCCCTGTTTTACACAATATGCTAAATAATTGTTCTGATAATAAAAAGGTGAAATTGCGGAATGTTTACCACAAACAAAAAAACTTAATCACCGAGATCAGACTGGGCGGACAAACTCTCCAGCGCTTTAATAATCAGGAATGGCTTGCAAGATTGACAACTATTACTCAAGAAATACATACTCTTTTAAACAATGATAGTACCCTGAAACAATTATATCTTATGCTAAATAAAGAGAAAAGACTTTGCCCTTATTGCGGGAAAGAAATTTAAGTTTACACATTTTTTGACCCAGCTGTTATACAAGGCGGGGCAAAAACGGCGCCTTGTTACAGCTGGGTCATGAGGTACATTATTCGGCTTGCCTTTTCCTTTGGCATGAGAGTTATAAGGTACGATGTAATCGACGCGCTGCCGAGCGCTTCGGCATCGGCGTCCATTTGGCGCAGTACATCTATAATGATCGGTTCCTCCCAGTTAACCATTATTTTTACAGATTCATCCGGCGGCATGTTGGCCACCTTGTCGGCCAGCACCTTTATGTTCTTCTCATAACCGGCGTACCTGTTCTTCTGGTCATCGAACTTTTTCTTTTCAAGATCCAATCCCTTTTTTATTTCATCCTGCTTTTCCTTTTCCGAGGCAAGTTCTTTTTCTATCTCCTGCAAGCGCGCTTCTCTTTTATCAAGCTCCTCAACTCTTTCAGCATAGCCCTGCTTCTCTTTCTCGAACTGCTCTCTTTCAATCAGGGACGGTTCGTCGCCCGGAGCCTCGGTCACAAGAGGCGCATCGCTTTTAAAACCGCCCGTAACCCTGCTTATATCAATAAGGCCGATATAATCAATCCACAAAATTCCCGATACGGCAATAAACAATATCAGAAGAATAAGATAGATAACTTTTAGTTTTTCGGATATCCTTTTCATTACGCTCTCCGGTTCTACTTATTGGCTCTATAAATTTTCAGTACTTTGTCGACATAGTCTTTTGTTTCGCTGTAATCGGGTACGCCGCCGTACTTGTCGACAGCTCCGGGACCGGCATTGTACGCGGCCAAGGCCTTTTTGTAATCATTGCCATACCTGTCCAAGAGGTTTTTCATGAAACTCACGCCTCCGCGTATATTTTCCTCGGGCGAAAAAGCATCTCTTACTCCAAGCATTTCGGCCGTATCGGGCATAAGCTGCATGAGTCCCTGTGCCCCTTTGGGTGAAACCGCTGTTGTGTTATAGCCCGATTCGGCCTCGATCACGGCCTTTACCAAAGACGGCGGAACCTTGTACTGCATGGCATAGCGGTCGGCTATTCTATTAATCTTCTCTTTCTGCGGGACATCCCGCGCCGCGTCCGCAAGCGCGTGATTTTCGGCATCGCCAAAGGCTTTTTGCAGTGCGGCATTAAAGTCCTCCGCAGACGGCTTTATTTCATTCACCCCGGCCGTGTTATTTTACTTTCACCCGAAGCGTATTTGAATATCATCTATTCTTTGCATCACATCTTCTATCATTTTTCACTCCTTAAAAAATATTCCA
>JAITPE010000154.1 GCA_031289575.1 Spirochaetia bacterium
ATTAACGCGATGATAGCCGAGGAGATCTCCAAAAACATGAAGCATTACGCAAGGGTGGAGCAGATTCGCAACTTCAAGCTGCTCGACGCGGACTGGAGCCAGGAAACCGGAGAGCTCACCCCTTCGCTCAAGGTAAAGCGCAAGGTGGTGGAGGAAAAATATTCCGCCGAGATCGAAGGCATGTATCCGCCAGATAACAGTTAGGCGGAATAAAAAGCGAAATGGCATGCGGATCGGATTGGCATAATAAAAGCGGGATAGCATCCCGCTTTTATTTATAACCCAAACATTTCATCAAATTTATACAAAATTCTGTGCTCTGACCCCGCCGGCAAAAAAACGCATTATGTCGCATAAAAAACGCTTATGGATTTTTTTGATATGCCGAATAACAAAGTAGAGGATTCGGCCGACAGGCTGTATAAATGCGAGGTGGCGGATGTTTAGAGACAGCGGTCTTATGCGTACAAATTATCTTCTTGAAAGGGGGCTCGACACCGAGAGTGTCCGGCGCAAGGTTATTGCCAACAATATAGCCAACGCGGAGGTGCCTCACTTCAAGAGGAGCGAGGTTAATTTCGAGAGCGAAATCAAGCGGGTCATAGCCGGTAACAGCAATCCCGATAACAAGCTGCCCGCGCTCATGGAGCACCAAAAACATATTCCTTTTTACACCGAGAGGGATATACGAAGCGTAGACCCGAGGATTAATTTTGATTACAATACTACAGCTTTAAACGACGGCAATAATGTTGATATAGAAAAAGAAATGGTGGATGCGGCACAGAATCTCATGCGCTATAACGCGTTCACCGCGGGACTTAATCATAACTTCAGAATGCTCAAAGCCGCCATGAGATCGGCCTAAGGAGTAAAGTATGGGAATGTTCGACAGTTTTAATATAGCCTCAACCGGACTCACGGCTCAGCGGCTGAGGATGGACCTCATAAGCAGCAATATTGCCAACGCTGTAACCACGAGGACTCCGGAGGGCGACGGGCCGTATGTCAGGAAAAGGGCGATTTTCGCGCCGGTGAATGTGCGTCCCTTTTACAAATCGCCCTTTGTGCCGGAGAGGATTGAGCATGGCGTGGGGCAGGGCGTCAGAGTGGTAAAGATTGAGGAAGACAATTCGCCCTCCAATCCGATACGCTTAGTATATGACCCTGATCATCCGGACGCGATAAACACAGGCCCTGAAAAGGGATATGTCCGCATGCCGAATGTGAATGTTGTCACAGAAATGACCGACCTCATAGAGGCTTCGCGCGCCTATGAGGCGAACGTAACTATGGTAAATAACGCCAAGACTATGTTCAGCCGCGCTCTTGAGATAGGAAGAAGCGCGTAAAAAGGAATAGAGAAATAAAGGAAGGCTTTTTATTTACTATGAATGCAAAAGCAATGATGAAATAAACGTTACACATGAGCGCTCCGGGGTGATTTCGCCGTACAGGGAGCGCCGTCCGGCCCCGGCCGGCTGCGATGTCCATATCAGCTTGATATCTTTCCGCAATATAATAAACAGGGAGGCGCGCCGATGAACGCGGACGCTATTTTTACAGGGAACGTTGTGAAGATGTTCACAACAGATCCTCTGCACTATGCCAATGATAAGAAGCAGGGGATCCCGTCTGATGATGTTTCAACATCTTTCTCGCAGCTTTTAGAGGGAGCGGTTAACAAGGTCAATGATCTGCAGATTGATGCCGAACAGATGCAGGATACAATGATTCATTCGCCGGCATCGGTTGATATTCATACTGTAATGCTCGCGCTGCAAAAGGCCGAGGTTTCGTTCACATTCGTTAAATCTGTGCGCGACGAGGCCATAAGGTCTTACCGTGAGCTTATGAATCTGCGTTAATGAGGTAAAAATTGTGATTTTGGCAATAAAATCTGCGAATCCGGTGTTTTTTATATGGAAATTAATTGACATTTTTTTTATTGTTTTTTAAATGTATTATGTCACATTAGTTAATATCCCATGAAAAAGGAAAAACAGTATGGGCGCACTCTTGACAAGAATCATATCACAGGTTAAAGATGTTTTCGGCAAATTGGATAAGACCAAGCGCATAATAATCGGCGCGGTAGCCGGTGTTGTAATCTTATCATTTGCTGTTCTCGTCAATGTATCAAGAGGGGAACCGAATGTTCTTCTCTTCGCGGAGCTTTCTTCGAATGATTTTGGTTCGGTTACCAAAAAATTGGAAGAACTCGGTTATTACTACAAGGCGGCCGCCGGCACATCGGTATTTGTGCGCCCGGGCGACCGTGAGCTTATTCTCACAAAATTGGCGCAGGAGGAGTCCATACCAAAGGGCATTCCGGGCTGGAAGCTCTTTGACATAACAAAATGGACCGACACCGAGAGAGAACTTGATGTAAAGTACATGAGGGCGCTGCGCGATGAGGTCAAGAGGCATATAGAATCCCTCAAGAACATTGAAAAGGCATCGGTTGATATAGCAATTGCCGAGGACAGCCTTTATACCGACAAAAACACGCCGTATACGGCCGCGGTTACCGTGCATCTCGCCGACGGGTTCGAGTCGCTGAGCAGTAAGGAAATAAAGGGAATTGTTCAGCTCGTCTCAAGGGCGGTAGGCAACAGGCTCAAGCCGGAGGACGTAATAGTAACCAATGAATACGGCAAAATAATATCCGATTTTAACGATGATGTCGAGGCGGCCAAGACCGAGTATACCATCATTGAGCAGCGCAAAAAAATAGAAGAACAGGCGCGCGTTAAGCTGCTCAAAGACATAAAAGACGGCCTGCAGACTGTGTATTCTGAGGATCGTGTGCAGATTGTCCGCCTCAATATGGATTTTAACTGGGACAAGAGGAAAGAACACGCGGAAGAGCATTTTCCTGTTACTATGATACCCGACAATCCTAATACCCCGTATTCGGAGCTTGTGACCAAGGACTCTCTTGAAATATCAAAAAAAGACACAAAGGAGCACTTTCAGGGGCGCGGCTTTAACCCAACAGGGCCGGCCGGAGTTGACCCCAATACTCCGCCCGGTTACAAGGCGAGCGACGACCAGTACGCGGTATATGATAAAAATGAAACAATTACAAACTTCGGCGTTAATAAAAGAATTACCGATACCGAACGCGCTCCCTATGATGTCACGAAACTTTCAATATCCATAGCGATTGACGGCATACAGGATCTGCCCAAGCAGCCCGACGGCTCGTACGATCTTGACCCGAATAAGAAGCCGGTGCAAATACCGCTTACGCCGGAGGAACTGAGAAGCGTCGAAAATGTTGTCAAGAAGGCCATCAATTTTGACTCGGCGCGCGGCGACCAGGTTGCCGTTGAGAATATAATGTTTGACAGAACCAGCTACTGGAACGCACTTAGAGAGGAGTACCGACGCAAGGAGCAGATGAAGAAGCTGATCTTTGCGGGCATCATCGGCATTGTGACTCTGTTTCTCGGTTTCATTCTCTTCCGTACAATTCAGCGCGAGATTGAGCGCCGCCGCCGTCTCAGGGAGGAGCAGCTTGCTCTTGAGCAGCAGAGAATGAGGGAGGCCGCACTCAGGGTAGCCGAAGAAGAGGGTATTGACGTAGAGCTCTCTTTGGAGGAAAGGGCAAGAATGGAACTCCAGGAGAACGCCATCAACTTGGCCAAAGAGCGGCCTGATGATGTCGCCAAACTTCTGCGGACATGGCTTGCGGACGAAGGGTAAAACATCCGGTGAGGCGCGCAAACTTTTGCGCGCGGCTTGCCGAAAAAGATTTTAAGATTAAGGATTTGTAATGGCTAAGAAACAGGAACTCACTGGAAAACAAAAGGCCGCTATTTTTCTCGTTTCACTCGGATCGGATGTGTCCTCGGCTATTTTCAAGCACATGAGGGAAGACGAAATAGAGCAGCTCACTTTTGAAATTGCCAGGCTCGACAGGATTGAGCCGGAAGACCGTGACGCGGTTCTCCAGGAGTTTCAGGAAATGATGATGGCTCAGGATTTTATCACCAGCGGAGGCATCGACTACGCGAGGGATATCTTAGAGAGAGCCTTAGGAACACAAAAAGCCATTGATATAGTAAACCGCCTGACCTCGTCGCTGCAGGTAAGGCCGTTTGATTTTATAAGAAGAACCGACCCAAGCCATCTCCTTAACTTTATACAGGGCGAGCACCCGCAGACCATTGCGCTTATTTTGGCGTACCTTGATCCGCAAAAGGCCGCGCTCATTCTTGCCGGTTTGAATCATCAAATTCAGGCCGATGTGGCGCGCCGAATTGCTGTTATGGACCGCACATCGCCGGATGTTCTCCGCGAGGTTGAGAGGGTTCTTGAGCGCAAACTCTCCACGCTTGCCAGTGAAGACTTTACATCGGCCGGCGGTGTTGACGCTATTGTTGAGGTTCTGAACAATGTAGACCGTTCAACCGAGAAGGTTATCATAGAGGCTCTTGAGGAAGAAGACCCGGAACTCGCGGAAGAGATCAAGAAGCGCATGTTCATATTCGAGGATATTGTTCTTTTGGACGACCGCTCAATACAAAAAGTTTTGCGCGAGGTAGACCCGCAGGATCTCGCCAAGGCGCTGAAAGGGGTCGATGCCGAGGTGCAGGAAAAAATATTTAGAAACATGTCAAAGCGCGCCTCATCGCTTCTCAGAGAGGATATGGACTTTATGGGGCCTGTCCGTTTAAAAGACGTTGAGGAATCGCAGCAAAAGATTGTAAACATAATAAGAAAACTTGAGGATGCCGGAGATATAATTGTAGCCCGTGCCGGCGAGGAGGAACTGGTTGTCTAAACTTGTATTTAAGCCGAATCAGGTCAAGCAGACCTTTGAGGAGAAGCAGATTGAGCTTCCGAGCAAGTATATGCAGAATCTCATCAATACCGACGACTTTAAGGAGTTCGAGATTGATGAAATGGGAAATCCCATTGACCTCTATAAGGGCCCGTCTATTGAAGAGATGGAGGCCGAGCTTGAGCGCTACCGCCGTGAAACGCAGGAAGAGGTCAGCGATATGCTTCGCTCGGCCAGAGAACAGTCCGCGAACATAATTGAAAACGGAAAGCAGACAAGCTTTAATGAACTGCAAAAGGCCTCGGAAGAGGTTACGCGCAAAATGGAACAGCTCAAGAGCGATTCCGAGCGCGAAATTGAACGGGGAAAATTTGAGGCCGAAAAAATAATCAAGGAGGCCGAACTCAAAGCCTCGGAAATAGAGCACGAGGCTTACAGGCGCGGCCATGAATCGGGACGCGATGAGGGCTATAAGGACGGACAGTCCGAGGTCATGCGGCTCATAGACCGCCTTGCAACTGTTTTGGCAAAGGCTGTGGATGTCCGCGACGAAATCATACACTCTTCTGAAAAGCTCATGACCGAGATGATTCTCATGATTGCGCGCAAGGTAATAAAGGACGAGATTGTTGAACGCAGAGAGGTTGTCATCAATAATATCAAGGAATCTATCAGGCGTATTAAAGACAGAGACCGCATTGATATAAGGGTAAACTTTGCCGACCTCGACATGACAACGGCCCACAAGGACGAAATCATAAAGATGATGGAAACGCTGAAAAAGATAAACATATACGAAGACTCCCGCGTCGAAAGGGGCGGATGCATAATAGAGACTGATGTCGGCGCAATAGACGCGCGGATCTCAACGCAGCTCGACGCGATTGAAGAAGCCATAAGAAATACGGCGACCATCTAAAAGGAAATCATGAGATGATAAAAATTCTGCCGCATCAGCATGTTGACATTCTTTCCAAATACAGCGACGCGATAAAGAGTGTTGACACTGTTAAACTGACCGGCAGGGTTGAACGCATTGTCGGCCTCACCATTGAGGCAATGGGCCCTCCGGTAAAGTACGGCGATGTTTGCAAAATAAAACTCGACAGGAATAAGTTTCTCATGGCGGAGGTTGTCGGCTTTAACAAGAACCGCATAATACTCATGGCAATAGGCGACATGAAAGGAATCGTCCCCGGCGCGGAGGTACACGCCGCCGGTTCATCGCTTGCGATTTCCGCCGGGCCGGAACTTCTCGGCCGCGTAATATCCGGCATTGGCGAACCGATGGACGGCAAGGGAATGATAGAGGCGACGCAAAGCTATCCGCTTGATTCGCACGGGCTCAATCCGCTATCGCGCACTTTAATAGAAACGCCCCTTTCTGTGGGTATCCGTTCTATTGACGGGCTTATAACTGTAGGCAGGGGACAGCGCATAGGAATCTTTGCCGGTTCCGGAGTTGGAAAATCAACCCTCATTGGAATGATCGCGCGCTACACAAACGCTGATGTAAATGTCATCGCGCTGATTGGAGAACGCGGCCGCGAGGTAAAGGATTTTATAGAAAAGGAACTCGGCCGCGACGGACTCGCGCGCTCGGTTGTTGTTGTGGCCACATCGGATATGCCGCCGATGGTAAGATTGCGCGGCGCCTCTATCGCGCACGCGATAGCCGAGTATTTCCGCGATCAGGGGCTTGCGGTTAATCTGCTCATGGATTCCATAACGCGCTATGCCGAGGCGCAGCGCGAGGTAGGGCTCGCTGCCGGTGAACCGGCGGCGACGAGGGGATACCCCCCTTCTGTATTTTCAATGATACCGAAACTCATAGAGAGAGCCGGAACCTCCGGAAGCGGAGGAAGCATCACCGGTTTCTATTCCGTTCTTGTTGAGGGCGATGACATGAATGAACCGATAGCCGATACCGCGCGCGGACGCCTTGACGGGCATATTGTTTTAAACAGGAAGCTCGCCAACAGGGGACACTATCCCTCGATTGATGTACTCGCGTCGGTATCGCGCTGCATGAAAGATGTTGTATCAGCGGAACACGCCGCGGCGGCCGCCAAATTCCGGCGTCTTTTGGCGGCCTATTCCGAAGTCGAGGATCTCATCAACCTCAACGCGTACGCGAAAGGCTCCAATCCCGATGCCGACAAGGCAATACAAATGAAGGCCGATATGGATTCCTTTCTCACCCAGGGAATACGCGAGAGCGAATCATTTGATTCAACAGTATCAAGGCTTGAGGCGATGTTTGCGGAAAGAAGGTCCGCGCTTGCAGGTATGGCCGCGAGAACGGCTCTTAGCCGGATTGCGAGGTAGATTTTGCTATGAAAAAATTTGAATTTCAGCTCCAGCGCCTTTTGGATATGCGCGAGGCTAAAGAGATGGAAATAAAAAATGAACTCGCGGCAGTTGTAGGCCGCCAGAACGCCGAGAGGGTAAAGCAGGATGAACTGCGAAGCACAATAAAGACTCTCGGCTCGAAGCTCAGGGAAGACTGGCGGGCGGGAAAGGTTGATTCGGCTGTTGCTCTTCTCTACGGCAGGTATGAAGATCAGGCTATGCGCGCGATCGAATCGGCCGAAAAAAAAATTACGGCCTTAGATCCCGAAGTCAGCGCGGTTCGCGGCCGCTTGGTCGAGGCGTCGAAAGAAAAGAAGGTTGTTGAAAAACTGAAAGAGCGCAAATTGGAAGAGTACAATTTGGACTTCAGCCGTCAGATGGCAAAAGAAAATGACGATATAAATCAAAAAATTTACCTCCGCAGGTGGAATATTTTTTAGGAGTGAAAAATGATAGAAGATGTGATGCAAAGAATAGATGATATTCAAAAACGCTTTGGGTTAAAGAAAAATAACACGGCCGGAGTGAATGAAATAAAGCCATCCGCGGAGGACTTTAATGCCGCACTGCAAAAAGCCTTTGGCGATGCCGAAAATCGCGCGTTTGCGGATGCGGCGCGGGATGTCCCTCAGAAAGAGA
>JAITPE010000006.1 GCA_031289575.1 Spirochaetia bacterium
GAAGGATATGATAAAGTCCCTGTTAAGATAACATTGCATCCTTTTTTCATAGCTCTCGGCAACACTCACAAGAAGCGTCTTAAGAAATTTCTCCGCTATGAAAAGATATACTTGAGAAAGCAGAAAGAGAAGATGCGTATCTGAGATATTTCTGTATCTGTAGTTATTCAAGCGAAGTTAATTTATCTGTCACTCCTGCATGGGCAGACAGGGCCTCGACATGTGCTGAACCGCAAAAAGTGGTCGGATTTCGTATACTTCAGGCTAAAATTTGCGTCTTACACGGGTTACCTTTTTTGAATACTTCCTTTTTTTATACAGAAAAAAATATATGTTACAATTAGTTGCCGGTACGATTGCATGTCGCTCAAATCAGGCTCTGACCCCCGCTCTGACCCCGCCGCCTGCCTGCCGCCAGAAACTCGCTCTGACCCGCGGGGTCAGAGCCACCCTTTTTCGGTTAATAAAAGTGCTGTCCCCGCGGACAAATCACCACCCCGCCGCAAAAACTTATTGCTACTCCACCAAAAAATCGCTGACGCGCTTTTCTGGCTTTTCATCAGAACCCACCGTCCCGTACAAAAAAAATGACTTGCAAAAATAAGCATTTCATGGTTAGTTAAAAAAAGTATGTTTTTTCTGACGGCGAGGAGTTTAAAAAAATGAATACAGCAAAAAGGCTGATACAAAAATATGTTTTTTCGGAGCACCTGCCTTTGGATGCTAGAATAAGCAATATGGTCTGTTTTGTCGGCTTTATCTCCTGCCTTATCTCAACTGTCAGCCGTATAGCAATAGGTTCAAGCAGAGAATTGGTTCTCATCATGCTGGGAATTACTGTGTTGGTCGCGCTGATTTCCTATATTAGTTATCGTCTTAAAGCATATACATTTATTACTATGTCCATGCTGATCGTCCTTTGCTATATCCTGTTTCCGCTTGCTTTCTTCTTTCTCGGCGGAGTCAACAGCGGCATGGCCGCCTTTTTTGTGGTGGGCATTGTGTCCATCTTTTTTTTGCTAAACGGACTCATGAGGATTATCTGCATTTCCGCATATCTCGTTTGGGTGGTAACCTGTTATCTTGTGGCCTATAAATTTCCTTCTTTAGTTGTGCCGGTTGATTTATTTTACCAAACGTTTGATAATATTCTATCGATTGTGGTCTCCGGATTTTTTATCGGCTGTGTTATACTCTTTCAAAGCAGAATATTTATTATGGAAAGAGAAAAGACAATGGAGTCCGATCAGGCGCTTCTCAAGCAGGACAAGCTTCTGCGCGCGATAAACAGCGCCGCCGAAAAGCTCTTGGCAACTGCCGATGAGGATCCCACATCGACCCTAAAAGAGGGCATGGAGATTATAGGGAATGTTGTCGGTGTTCACCGCATGTACATCTGGAAAAATCAAATGATAGACGGCACGCTTTGCTATGTTCAGGAGTACGAATGGGTCAACAGCGATTTTAAGCATAAAAATGCCGTAAATTCTAAAAGAGGATTCAGCTACCTTAAAAGCCTGCCCGAATGGGAAGTTAAATTCAGAAGGGAGGAGAGCGTAAACGGCCCGCTGAACCGGCTTTCCCCGAATGAGATCCGGCAGCTGTCATCTTTTGGTATTTGCTCAATTCTGGTTATTCCTGTATTTTTGCAAAATGATTTTTTTGGCTTTGTCAGTTTCGATGACTGTGTCAGCGAGCGTTTTTTTCCGTCCGATGAAGAGGCGCTTTTGCGCTCCGCGAGCCTTTTGCTGGTGAACGCCGTTTTGCGCGCCGAAATGCTCAACAAAATTGTGAATGCCCGCGAAGAGGCTCTCTCAAACGCCAGGGCGAAGAGCGAATTCCTCTCGAATATGAGCCATGAGATGAGGACGCCGATGAACGCCATTATTGGAATGACATCAATAGGAAAATCGGCCGTCGATCTTGAAAGAAAGGATTACGCCTTGGAAAAGATCGAAGACGCATCTGTTCATCTGCTGGGAGTCATCAACGATATACTTGATATGTCCAAGATTGATGCCGGAAAATTAGAGCTTTCATCTGTGACCTTTGATTTTGAGAAAATACTCAAGCGCGTGGTAAATGTTGTCAATTTCCGCGTTGATGAAAAGCATCAAAAATTTACGGTATACATAGACCGCAATATACCCAATATGCTTATTGGCGATGACCAAAGGCTTGCGCAGGTCATCACCAATCTCTTGGGCAACGCCGTAAAATTTACGCCCGAAAACGGTTCCATTCATCTGGGAGCTAAGCTGTTAAAAGAAGAGAACGGCATCTATACTATTAGAATAGAGATTAAAGATACCGGAATAGGCATAAGCGGGGAACAGCAGGAGAGGCTTTTCAACTCTTTTGAGCAGGCCGACAGCGGGACATCGCGCAAGTTCGGCGGCACCGGCTTGGGCCTTGCCATTTCAAAGCGCATTGTTGAAATGATGGGCGGCGAAATATGGGTCGATTCTAATATCGGCGAGGGCTCGACCTTTACCTTTACGGCCCGCTTTGAGCGCGATGCCGCGGGCAAAAAACGCGGCCTTTCGCCGGAAATAAATAAGGCAAACCTGCGCGTGCTTGTGGTGGATGATGACCTGGGAACATTAAATTATTTTACCGATATTATGGGGCGCTTCGGCATTACCTGTGACGCCGCGTCGGGCGGTATCGAGGCGCTCGCTTTGGTAGAGAAGAATGGGGCCTACGATATTTACTTCATAGACTGGAATATGCCTGGAATGAACGGACTGGAGCTTTCCACAAAAACAAAGGAGAACGATGAAAAAAGCAATTCCATAGTTGTCATGATCTCGGCAGTGGAATGGAGCGTTATAGAAAACGAGGCCAAAAAAGCGGGCGTGGATAAATTTTTGACCAAGCCCTTGTTCCCGTCCAGCATAGCCGACTGCATAAACGAGTGCCTGGGACTGAACGATGTACTCGATCAGGTTTTGGAGCAGCAGCCGGATAATTTTGAAGGCAAGAATATACTCATTGCCGAGGATGTGGAAATCAACCGCGAGATTGTACTGGCGCTGCTTGAGTCTACAAAAGTCAACATTGATTGCGCGGAAAACGGATTAGAGGCATTGAATATGTTCAGCGCGTCTCCCGACAAGTATGACATGATTTTCATGGATGTGCAGATGCCCGAAATGGACGGCTACGAGGCGACCCGGAGTATCCGCGGACTCGATACGCCGCGCGCGAAAACCATTCCGATTGTAGCTATGACCGCAAATGTTTTCCGCGAGGATGTTGAAAAATGCCTTGAGGCCGGAATGAACAGCCACATAGGCAAGCCCTTGGATTTGGACGAAATGCACACAAAATTACGGACATACTTGTTTTCGTGAACTTTATCG
>JAITPE010000020.1 GCA_031289575.1 Spirochaetia bacterium
CGTAAAAGTCAAACTTTAGGAGTCCCCCGGCAAAGCCGGGGGTTTACTTAATTTAATTAATGGCGCATATCGCGATAGGTTTACGACGTTTTTTGCGGCGCAATAGAGCATTGCGTTAGCAATGCGCGGCGCAAAAATGTGTCTGGAGTGAGCGTGGGAATGTAGCGCAGCGGAATGACCTAGCGAACGGAAGACCAAGCCCGCTACTGCGGGCGCAGCGTAAACCGTGTGTTATGTGATGTTTGGAATGCCCGCGAACCACGCATAGATTTCTTTGTTACGTCTAGCAATAAAAAACCTGCTACGAAGCCGCCCGCCAAGGACGGCGGGCGGTACTGTATTGAAAATCAATAAATTATATCTTATCCGAATAAGGCAATGCCTTAATATATTTTTCCATAAATTCCCAGTCAGGATTGCCATTTTTTTCTATGGGAAGTTTGATTATTTCATCTTTGATTTTACTCAATATCCTTGCTCTGCCATAACTGTATTTATATACGGAAGCATTGAGTACGGTACATACAAAAAGGGCATTGTAATTATTTAATTTTTCATGGCGTAACGTATATATTTTTACACCAGCGACAAAATCATTGCATTGGTAAAACGCAAATTTACCTTCTGCTCCTATAGTTATACAATTTTTTTTATTCAAAATGTAATTATCATCTGATACATAATCACTAATACCATTGTTAATTGCGCTACGTGTTACATAAGGTGAATTCCCTGCTTCTGTACTTATTAAAGCTCTTGTTGTTTTGCAGTCAAATATGGCACCCGCTTTAAATTCATGCCAATTAGACGTATCTACCGGCGCAGGCGGCTCTGTAACGGCATATTTTGCTTCAAGGGTTGATATTCCGTCCGCCACAAGATAGGCAAGGTATTTGCGGACTGTTATTTGAAAATCATCCTGCGAAATTTTACTAAAATCTGTCGCCATATAAGCCTCACACAGCCATTCGTCCTCCCAATCCACGGCTTTTTTTGCGGTCAGACCCCCTTTGACTTCTTTTTCCCGGTAGAGTTCAATCCATTCTTTTTCTATATTTGCCCAACGTCCGAATTTATCTATCCTCCCAAGTTTCTTCGCTTTAAAAAAACCATCATCCTTGTAATAACCAAAAAACGTGTTTTGTTCAGAATCGTGCGGGGTATGGGCTTCCCACGCCATAACGCATACATTTGTGCTGGCATTATTAGAGTAAAACATATCATCAGGCATAGAAAAAACCGCCTTCAAAGTATGCCTCTTGAATAACCGCTCGCGGATTTCCTTAAACTTATTCCCTATCGCGGTAGATACCGGAACAACCACAACTCCAATTCCGCCTGTAAGGAGAATATCAAGCATATTTTCGACAAATTCAAGTTCCGCTATGTCCTGGGAATAGGGCGGATTTATCAAGCCGATATTGATGTTTTGAGAACGTAGTTCCAATTTTATATCAGCGTTAAAACAATCGCCAAAAACAATGTTTGATTTACCATCGCCCCGAACAATCATATTGGCAATGGCAAGGGTATAAATGTCATCATCGCTCTCGACGCCAAAAAGGGAATTATTGCGTATTTTAATTATATCTTTATCGTCTGCCCCCTTGAACATTTTACTCATTGCGGTAACGAGGAATGTCCCAGAACCGCAGCATATATCAACAACCCTGCTGTTCTTGTTGACTCCCGCCAGGTCGCACATGAATCCCGTTAAATGTTGCGGGGTCAAAACAATACCGAGACCGCTCCCGTCCCCGCCTGAATACTTTACAAACTCGTGATAAAAAATCCCCAATGCGTCAATGGTATTATCCGCAAAATCCATCATTGGTTTTATTTTCTTTTCCAGTTCCTCTATATACCATGAAAGTGAATTATAATGCCCCAGGGGAATATTCTTTAACTTTTCAATTCTGCCGATACGGTCGAAGTGGCTTTTTATATCTTTTATCTTGTCTTTGCGAACATCGCTGTTTTCCAAAACAGTACTTATGGCATATTGTAAACGATTGAGCAATGATGAAAAAGAAACAGAATTGGTATATTCCTTTACAAAATCGTTGTCCTTGAGGGCAATGAGAATTCCGGCAATAAATACCGGCTTTGCCCTTTCAGTTACTGCAAGAGCGCGGAGTGATTCGTGCATCGCAAGAGCAAGTTCTTGTATCGCTTCAATGGAAACCGCTTTTTTTACCGCTTCACCAGACACCAGTCGTAGGTAATTTTCCGGTTCATAAATAACATCGCGGGCTTTTTTCAATTCAACGTATTCATCTTGCCCTTTTTGCCAATAATAAGCATTAGTTTTAATGTTATTTTTTTTTGTGCCTGACACGGCAAGAGCGATTACGTTATAGTCATTTTTCAAAAATTTTGCGTAATACAATGCGCCGTCAACGGCGTAATCTTTGGGGTGGTCCAAATTTTCTGAACTGTGTTTTGACACAGATTTCTTACATTCCACTACAATAATTGTTTTTGATTGCTTGTTGAACGTAATCACATATTCGGGTTTTGCCTTCCCGTTTCCTCCTTGCGAGTAGTCGTCAATGGCGCACACGGAGGGCTTGCCTCCCGCCTTTTTGAGCGCCTTTTCCAGTTTGTCTACCTGTTCAACGTCTCCCTGAGGAAAACAAAAGCCAAACTCATTTTCACCCAAAACGCACTTCATTTCCTGCAAAACGATTGACTCGGTGTATTGTTCTATTGGCATATCAAACCTCGTTTTCTCTCTCAAAGTCTCAACTTTCCTTCTTTAGAAAGTTAATATTGGCTCTTTTAGAGAGATATTCCTCCCTTTGAAAACCAGCGCTCTCTCAGAGACCCAAATTCCAGACTTTGAGAGGGTTGTTCCTCTCTCAAAGAACCAATTTCGAGTCTCTGAGAGCCGATGTCCTCTCCCAGAAAGCAAAAATTGATTCTTTTTGACTCAATTTCAATTTTTACAGTTTATACTAAAAATTCATTTCCCACAAGAGGCTAATCTTCTGTCTGATTTTTTATACACGAAGCGCCGCCAAGGATGGCGGCGT
>JAITPE010000021.1 GCA_031289575.1 Spirochaetia bacterium
ATTTCCATGACCTTGCCGAAAAGTTCGGATGTCGATGCCTGGTAAAAGCGCGTCTTTTTTTCCATGCCCAAAATGCGTATTGCCTCGAGAAAGCGAAGCGTACCGAGAGCGTCGGTATCCGCGGTGTATTCCGGAACCTCGAAAGAAACCTGGACATGGCTCTGTGCGCCGAGATTGTAAATTTCGTCGGGCTTTACCTCCTGCAAAATACGAATGAGGTTTGATGTATCGGTGAGATCGCCGTAGTGCAGAACAAATTTTTTGTCTTTTGTGTGTGGATCCTGATACAGATGGTCTATACGTTGGGTATTAAAAGACGCCGAACGGCGTTTGATGCCATGAACCTCATATCCTTTTTTCAGCAAAAACTCAGAGAGATACGCCCCATCCTGACCGGTTACACCGGAAATAAGAGCTGTTTTCATATTATTTCCTCTTCCATCAAGGTACACAATAATTCCGTACAGTTTTCATAAAAAGGATTATTGTGTCAACGAGATTTTTGACAGCGAGATAGGCAAAATTGATGCCGGAAAGTTTTGGAGTTATAATGAACTATAGGATGTCATCAAGTTTATATATGCCGTGCTTCCGCAGTATATCAAGTATTTCTTTTTCTACGGCGGAATAGCGGTACCTCACCTGCCGGGCGGAATATCCGAACGTATTGGCCATTTCCTTAAATGTGAGCCGGCGCACAGCAATCATATCAAACATTTTTTGGTCATCTTTTTCCATTGAGTCAATGACATCACCAAGCACAAGGCGCGCATCAAGCATGGAATCCTGATATAAGCATTCTGCGCTTTCACAAACAATGTTTATATCCATTGTTTTGTTTCGGTCTTTCTTTCTGTAATAGTTTTTGACCTCGAACCTGGCCGCTCCGTACAGCCACGACTTCGCGATAAGAACCTCATCCATCTTCTCATAGTATTTTATAAATACATTCTGGACTATATCTTCAGCATCGTCCTCGCTGTCCACATACTTGTGGACTTCTGAAAGTACAATCGAATAGTATTTTACGAAAATCTCATTGTAGAATATTTCTTTTTCCGGCAAGGTTTTTGTTGTGCTTTAGTAGATTTTTTAAAATATCTTGAGATGCTCTATAAAAACTTTTACTATAAAATTGTCGGGCAGCGCTTATATTTTAATAAACATTTTATCTTTTGTATAAAATATTTTTGGACGAGAGAGCAGATAACAAACGGGAATGGCTTTAATAAAATATGGTTTTATAACAGTACTTATTTCACTCCCTTGTTAAAAGAGAGTGAAATAAGTACCTTGCGGTCTTTACTTCTTTTTAGCCGTAATAACAAGTTTGTTCGGGTAACTTTCAGTCACCTTTATTTCAAGGCCAATGTTCGACGCTTTGGCGATAAGCTCATCGGCAAAATCATTTGTTTTGCCGGCAAATATAATCTCAACCCTTGACGCCGTGCCGGCCTGCCCCTTGGCTGTAACAGACGAAACGCCCCTTATGCGGTTGGAAACATTGTTTCTAAAATCGGTAAGGCCGTTGTAATCAAGCCCGGAAATGAGCAGGGTTATTTGCCGCGCTCCGGCAGCCTTTATGAACTTGCCTGTAATTGCGTCTAAGAAAGGCCCCATCTTAAACTTGCGCGTATCGGAATCGGTTGATCCGAGAATCAGTTTCAGCGCGCCTTCTATTGCTTTTTTTGACGCGGTTGCGGAGTCAATATGCGCGCCCGGAGCGTTTTTGCTTGTTGTCGCAATAATCGCGCCGGTATAAACATCAATAGCCTTAAGCCGTATGATTGCCTGTTTCGATTTCATGTTCGCGCTGTACTGCTGCATCGCGCCGCTTTGATCATTGGTTTCGGCCGTACCTATTATTAGAACCTCGGCTCCCAGATCATTCAGCAGGAGCTGCTGTTCCTGATCGCCCACCTTTCCGTTCATAGCGTTAGTCATTGATGTACGGTTGTTCTGCATAAGTTTTTGGGTCATGGCCGCGTCAACAAAGTCAAATCCGCTGTTTCCCATTATTTCCTGGATGATGAGCTCGGTTTCGGTAAAACCAGGAGTATTGCTCTTGCCTTCAAATGTTTCACCAATCAGAACCATGAATTTAGGCCTTCCATATGTTTTAAGTATGTCGGCGATAGCGTCCTCAACCGCGGTAGGTTCAACGGTTCCTTCAATAGTGACAAAATACTCGCTGCCTTCCTGCCATTGCTTTATGATCTTGTCGCGTTTTACAAGGCCCACGGATTTAGCCTCAATAATGCTTTCCACAAGTTCAAAGTCCTTCATCAGCTCCTTTCCTTGGATGGTCTCTCCAAGAATTTGGCGCACTAATTTGAGCTTTGCGTCATCAATGGCCCTGTCCCTTGCGAGAGCCGTATCGTTATCAAAAATTGTGGCGTACCCTGTCGCCTGCCCCGTATTAGACGAAGCCTGGCCGGACGTATCTTTCGTATCCTTGACCTGCTTATCGCCGCATGAGAAAAAACTCACACAGAAGAATAAGCCAAGCGCTATAACAAGCATTCTTTTCATTATAGATCTCCCTGTACATAAGTTAACGGGCAATAAAAGCCGCAAAATCCCGAATTTAGTATAATTACAATATCAGCATATAATGTCAAGAATTTTACTCACAAACATTTTCCGGATTTTTGTTGCAATTCATCAAGTCATATTGTTTTAATGGCTGATAAGAGAATATCACCATGGGAAATTTCCTGCAATCCATCAAACTTGAAATAGGCCACAAGTCGAGCCTGTCGCCCTATGAACGCATAGCCCTCCATAAAGTTCTTGGCATACTAAAAAGCAATGCCGCCTTTGATACCCTCAAAAACGAACTGGAAAAAGAAGATATCATAAGAGAAAGCGCCATTTCTATTCTCTCTTCTTTTCCGCAAGCATCCGGAGAGCTAAAAAAATATTTGCCCCTGAAAATATCGGACGGCGAAAAAATGATGATTCTTGAAAATCTGCTGAATAACGGCACGGCTCAAGACATCCCCGCTGTTATTGATTTTATTAACACGCTCGATCAGGAAAATCCAACCAGAACCCTTGCGGAAAAAGCCTTCAGGGTTTTGCGTACTATTGGGACAGAGAACTCTGAGGTGCTGGAATATTTGACGGCAAAGGCGGATGATGCCGCAAGCCATGAGTTCATAAGGCTGCAGGCGATCCTCTCGCTTTCCCATTTTTCGGCAGTCAAAAAATTTGAGGAAATTATCAGGAACAACAGCAATAACGCCCTCTGTCTGCAGGCCTACAGGGCCATTTATATCATGAACGCCCGGTTAGTGGAAAGCAAAACCCGGAACAAAGATGATATTTTTTCATATTCGGAAACAATGAGCGCCGATGATGACCCTCTTATCGGAGTGAGGATTCTGCTTGGCAAAATGGCCGAGCATTTCGAAAGCTATTCTGTAGATATAAAGATAGCTTATATCTGCTCAATGATGTCGTCTAACCACCGCGAGTATAATATTTACATAATGAAAGCTCTCTCTTCAAAAAATTCATGGCTTGTTACCGGGACATTATATGGAATACTGAGAAATATTGAATACCTCAACGATCCGGACAAGCTTTTTAGAAACCTCCTCCATGTTTCCATTGAATCTCCCATGGACAACGATATTATTATTGATATTTTCTCAAAATTTTTTACGGCCGCCGAAGATGATCGTAAATTCAATATCTTGAAAGACAGAATTTACGGATACATAACAATTATACTTCAAAATGATTTCGAAACATACCGCAAGGAATACCTCTTTAAAAATGTGATCGAAGACGGGTACAGCGAAAAATTTCAGCTTTTTAGAAAATTTGTCCTGGAGAAAATGACTCCCGAGCTTAAAGAAAAAACCATAGAGTTTCTTAAAAGTGATTCCCTTGATAATTCTCTCATTGACGAGCTGGCGCAGCATATAAAATTTGTGGAAAAAGATGAAATGCAGTTAGTATTCTCTCTTGTGGAAACCATTTTTGAACCGAATGAAGCGCTCAGAAAAAACTCGGCGGCCCAAATTGAAGACATTGATTACGAACGGCGTTATCTCAAAAACAGAATCATAAGGCTGTGCCGTATTATAGGAAAGCTAAAAATAGACGGCGCCGCGTCTCATATTGTAAACAGCTATAACTACCTTAAAAAATATCACGATTCCGAACTCACGGCTGTCATGGAAGAAACCCTTGCCGGGCTTAATTACTCGTATCTCCTCGGCGAAATTGAAATACTTCTTTTTACAGGCGCCCGGCAGGATCAGGAAAAGGGACTTCGCCTTCTTGCGTATTTTAACGAACAGCGCTCCATTAATGTACTTTTTGAGTATATCAAGACAAACGTGTCGAACAAAGATCCGCTTGTAGTCACCGCCATTAAGATATTGTTGAGCTATGATTTATGGAACAATATAAGCGCGAACGAAATACTTAAGACAATAATTGAATCAAACGGTGATGAAGAAATACGCTCCCTCGCGATTCTTGGGATCGGGCGCTGCGGTTTTGAAACAGAAATAAATTATCTCAATAATTTATTTTTTTCAACAAAAAGCAGGGACGAAAAGGACGCCATTGTAAGGGCAATAAGCCGTATAGCGAGATTGTCCGGAGAAATTCCCTTAAACAAGTTGAAAGACTATTTTCAGGAGTACCTGAAAGATCAGGGAATAAATGTCCGCATATATTCAAATCTGTGCCTTTTTTTGCTTGGTGATTCCGAGGCTGCCAAATCAATACGCGATATGCTTATTATAAAAAATAAATCGGTACAGAGAAAAATTATATCCATCGTTGCCTCTTTGCGTTCGCTCGAGTTTTCTTTCTTTTTGGTTTCTCTTCTTTCGGTTGAATATGGAATAAGCAACGATATTGTTGAGGCGCTCAGATTGCTTCCGGAAGATGACATGAGAGAAATAGATTCTTTTATTGTGAACCTTTTCAAGAAGTATGAAATCACTCCGCTTGAAAAAGAGAAAAAACTTGCGCTGCCTCCGCTCATAATAGATAATCTTATAACCGAGAAAATCTCGATACTTCAGGCCGATATCTACAGTGAAGAATTAAGCTACAGGAACGATGTCAACAGCATCACATCCTTGGCCGACGCAATAGAAATTAATCTGCGAATCACATCGTTTGTACTGCGGGCGGTTGAAAAATACGGAGGGGGCATATCTCTTTTTACAGACAACAGAATCATAGCTTTTTTCAAGGAGCCCTTGTCCGCTGTAAGGGCATCCATT
>JAITPE010000096.1 GCA_031289575.1 Spirochaetia bacterium
GATCAGGAAACGGCCATAGCGGCTCTCGCCGACGGTTTATCAAATGGGTTGAAATATCAGACACTGCTCGGCGTAACCGGATCCGGCAAAACATTCAGCATGGCAAAAATTATTGAAAAAACGCAGATGCCTACGCTGGTGCTCACGCACAACAAGACTCTGGCGGCTCAGTTGTACAGGGAATTTTGCGGTTTTTTTCCGGACAATGCTGTCGAGTACTTTGTTTCATATTACGATTACTATCAGCCCGAGGCCTATGTTGTTTCATCGGATTTGTATATTGAAAAAGACGCGTCCATCAATGATGAAATAGACAGGCTTCGCCTAAAGGCGACCTCTTCCATTCTGGAGCGCAATGATGTCATTGTTGTGTCATCGGTTTCGTGCATATACGGACTTGGTACGCCGGCCGATTTTGAACGGCGCCACCTGAGGCTCAAAATCGGCGATGAAATGGACAGGGACGAGTTCCTGCGCAAACTTGTATCAATATACTATGAGCGGAACGAGATATCCTTTATACGCGGAACATTCAGGGTGCGGGGCGACATCGTGGAGGTTTATCCCGCGTACCTGAACAAGGAGGCGCTGCGGATAGAATTTTTCGGCGACTGCGTGGAATCGGTCACGGTAATCAATCCTGTGAGCGGTGCGCCAATGGCAAGGGCGGAATCATGCTTTATATACCCGGCAAAACATTTTGTTTCCAACATCGAAGAGATGAAGGTCACAGTGAACCTTATTCAGGATGAACTTGAAAAACGTCTTGATGTTTTTAAAAAACAGGGCAGGTTTCTTGAGGCGCAGCGCTTGGAAACAAAAACGCGCTATGATATGGAAATGCTCATGGAAACAGGATACTGTCCCGGAATAGAAAACTATTCGCGGATTCTCTCAAGGCGGAAGCCGGGCGAAAGGCCCGCCTGCCTGTTAGACTATTTCAAAGGCAATCTGCAGGTGCTCATAGATGAGTCCCATGTTACTCTTCCGCAGCTGCGCGGCATGTATGCCGGTGACAAATCGCGCAAAGAAAATCTTGTGAATTACGGCTTTAGGCTTCCATCGGCCTTGGACAACCGCCCGCTGTATTTCGATGAGTTTTTTCAAATAGTCAAAAACACAGTTTTTATATCGGCTACGCCCGGAGACTTTGAGTTTGAGAACAGCGAACGTATTGCGGAACAGGTGATACGTCCGACCGGTCTTCTTGACCCCGAAGTAATAATAAAGCCCGCCAAAAATCAGATAGACGATCTCATAGGCGAGGTGAAAAAACGGGCGGAAAAAAACGAAAGAGTTCTTGTCACAACGCTGACAAAAAAAATGGCGGAGGACCTCGCCGACTATTTTAACGAGGTGAACATCAACTGCCGCTACCTGCATTCGGAGATACACACCATTGAACGCGTTGAGATTATACGCGACCTGCGCAAGGGCGAATTCGACTGCCTCATAGGCATAAACCTTTTAAGAGAAGGGCTCGACATTCCGGAGGTCTCCTTAGTAGCCATTCTTGATGCCGACAAAGAGGGCTTCCTGAGGGCGGCGCGTTCTCTCATTCAAACATCGGGGCGCGCCGCGCGAAATGTGAACGGCGCTGTTATAATGTATGCCGACAAGATGACTGATTCAATGAAGACAGCCATAGACGAAATGACGCGCCGCCGCGAGATTCAAAAGAAGTACAACATTGATCACGGCATAACGCCGGAGACAATAAAAAAAGAAGTTCTTGATATAATTGAGCGTGATTATATTCAGGAGAATACTTTTGTAAGCTATGCGGCTGATTATACATCCGAATACAGAACGAGCAGCCTGTCCGACATGAAGGCGCTGTGCGCCCGGCTGAAAGAAGACATGATAAAGGCCGCCGAAGAACTTAATTTTGAGCAGGCCGCGATACTCAGAGACCAAATGTCTGATGTTGAGAAAAAAATACAACTGATGGCGAAAGTAAAAAAATCCGCCGGAGAAAATTGATGAAAAAAACTTTTTGTGTTTTAAGTACGCTTTTCTTTTTATACTCGTCCGCGCTTTTTGCGGCCGATGTCTCCACGCAAGATACGTTTACGCAAATAGAAGACGAAATATCGCGCTCCTTTGCCAAGGGCGATTACCACGGAATGTGGAAGTCAATCAAACGCATTCTTACCGAGGCCCAGGACGACTGGCGCTCAAGCCTTTACTACCAGGACCTGCGGCGCTTTGCCGATATTGTAGGCCGCGAAGAGGTGTTTGCCGTATTCGAGCAGTTGATAAAGGGCCTTGACTCATTGCCGGCAGGGGCCGAGCTGAATGCCCGCCGCGTAAGGCTCCTGATCGAATACGACAGGCTTAAACAGAAGTACAATCCCTCGGCCTCGGCCCTGCAGTCAATAAATTCATGGCGGATTTCGGGCCCGTACAAAAAGTATGGCAAGGCCGACATGGAGTTTCAGTTCGCTCCGGAACTTCCCGGCGAGGCAAAGGAAGGACAGCGCGTTGCCGGGCAAAATCCATTCGGCGGATACGTCAACTTGCAGAGCCTGTATCCGCAAAGCGGCATTGCGTACGCATCGGCCTCCATTGTATCGGATAAACCTGTGCTGCTGCACATTCTCTGCGAATCGCCGTACGTTCTTTTCATAAACAGGATTGCGGCAGTCAAGAATACCGGAAAGGACGCGCAGAAATACAGGATTGTGCGCGTGAACAACACCGGCGGTTTTTCGGCAGTCATAAAAATGGAGTCCAATTCGGGATGGAGCTTCAAGGCCTTTGCAACCGATACCTTGTACAATCCTATTGATGTAACAGCCGTCTCCGGAGCGGAAAACAGCGGTGACGCCTCTTCCGCGGAGAAGGGAAAAATCATGGGAACATCTTTCGGGGAGCAGGAGGTGTTCCCGTTGGCAAAACTCCAGGCCATGGAAGAGAACAGCCCGTCAGCCAAGGCGCTCAAGCATCTATACCTTGCCGCGTTTTACGATGAACTTGACAGCCTGCTTGCTATTGATGAATACAGGCTCGCCGCTTCTCTTGATAAAGGAAAGATAGCGCGCTATTACTACGCCGCCGCTCTTTACTGGTTTCCGGACGACGGAGACTCTGTGTGGCGCGCTCCCGAAAGCCGAAGAATTATGGCATCCATTTACAGAGAGGATCCCTCGTTTGTTCCCTCACGCCTTTTTAAACTGATGGGACTCATTGAAGAAAAAAACATAAGCGAAACGCTCACCGAGGGAATGAATATACTAAAGGATTATCCCGGCGATTTTATGTCTTACCTTAGGTTCCTTGCTTTTTTGGATGATTACGGCTACGAAAAAGAATTTGCCGATGTGCACGGCCGTTTTGTAAAAAACTTTCCGGATTCAATATACGGGAATCTGTCAATGGCCGCTTACCAGAAAAAACGGAATCCGGCTGAGGCCGCGCGCGAGGCGGAAAAAATTTTGAAAGTCTACAAGAACAGCGATACTCTCTTTGAACTTATAAAATATCATACGGCGGGCGGCCGCTATAAGCGCGCCCTTGAGCTGCTTGATGAAAATAAATGGTTAGATTCGGAACAGTTGAGGGCCGATATTCTCGCCGCAATGGGTGATTTTAGCGGCGCAAAAAAAATATTCCTCAAGGCAATAGCCAAGAAGAGCGCGTCCCCGCAGATATACTACAAAACAGGACTCGTGGAATACTTGGACGGCGGCGATCCGGCAATGTATTGGCAAACCGCCCTTACAATGGATCCGTCACTTTTTTATTTTAAGGAATACTTCGATTATATTACAGAGGGTACATTCAATGTTCCGCTGAGGGAATCGAACTATGCTGAGTCCGCAGATATGCGTTCGATTTTCGCTTCTATCAAGCCCTATGATCAGCCGTCCAGAGTGCTGAGCAGAAACAGAATATTCATGCTGGAAAAAAACGCTGGCAGGGTTTTTTGCCAGGATGTAATTCATCTCAACAATGAGAAGGGGATCGAGTCATGGGGCGAGTTCAGGATTCCGTATTCAGGCCGTCTGCATCCGGTTATTTTTCGTGTGTATTATGCTGACGGAACATTCAGCGATACGTATTCGGTCAATTGGGCAGATTCGGCTTTTTATGTCAACCTTGTGGGGCTCAGGAAAAATTCGATTTTGGTAATGCAGTACATTGTTGACAATACGGTTCCGCTTGTAAAAGGATCGGAGTTCTATTCGCTCGATACCGACTTTCTGCAGTCATATGAGGAGCCTCTCGATTCTTTTAAAATATCGGTGATAGCCGCGCAGGAGATGCGCCTTTCGATACAAAGCAGCGGTAACTGGACGGTTACATCATCGGACATTAATAAAAAGAAATATTATAGCTTTGCCGGAGAAAACCTTCCCGCGGTATATTTTGAAAACTATTCGGGAAGCGGTGAAAATATGCTTCCGTGGTATGGTTTCTCAACTGTTGAGTCGTCTGATGATCTTGCGTTGTGGTATGCCGCGTTGATGCAAACCAAAAGTTCCCCGGAAGTCGCGGAATACGCAGAGGCTCTGCGGGGCAAAGATACCGATGAGACCGTGCGGAAAGTCTACGATAATATTTCCAGAGAAATACTTCTGAGCCGCAGCATACTCTATTATCCGGATACGCCGCGGACTGTGCTCTACCGCAAGAGCGGATCTGTTGAGGACAAGGTAATAACCGCGCGGGAGATTCTTTCAGCCGTGGGGATTGTATCGTATCCCGCTCTTGTGCGTTCAAAAACACGGCCTGTTCTTGAAAAGGTAACGGGCCCTGATTATTTTGATTCGGTACTTCTCTATGTGCCGATGTCGGACGGTAACGGATACTGGCTGGATTTTTCGAACCGCAACTATGCGTGGGGCACGCTCTCGCCATGGCTCACCGGACAGGACGCGTGGATCTCCGCCGGAAACTCATGGGAGAAGAAAAAAATAACCGGCGAGTCATTGGTTAAAAACACAAAATTTTTGATAGATATAGACGCGGAGGGCAACGGCAGCTGCCGAATAGAATCGGACTTCCCCGGAATTTTTTCCGCGTACCGGCGCTTGTTCAGCGATAAGCAAAAACTTGAGGACGGAGTGAACTATTACTGCGGCGGAATGTTTCCCACATTCAGTCTCAACAAGTACCTGATTGAAAACGCCGACAACTACAATGAGATACTCAAACTCAAGGCGGAAGGAACCCTGCTCGGCATAGCCGCGGCCGGAAAGCACAGCCTTATATTTGAACCGGTAAAAAGCAAGAGCTCGGTTCACCAGTACATTGCGTATCCATCGAGAAGCCATTCGCTGATTATTCCGGCCATAAATGAAAATGAAATTTATGAATACAAGCTTCCGCAAAATTTCACACCCGAAGGCATAGACAAGGAAATAAAGATAGAGAGCTTTTGCGGCTACGCCAAATTCAAATTCAGCAAGGAAAAAAACGCCGATAAACTCACAGTCGCAAAGGAAATATCGGTATCTAAAAACATTATAAGCCCGGAAGAATACGCGGAGTTCCTTGACTTCTGCATGAAGATACACGAGGCCGAGGCGGTCAACATTATACTGCATTCGGGAGAATAGAGACGAAAAGTTTTCGCCCCGTGCCTATATGAATTGCGGACAACGAAGCCCTGTTTTTCTATTTATGTGCCTGGCAAATTTTACAATTGCAACCAGAACCTGGGAAATGCCTGATACCAACGACTTTATTATTTTTTCTATCAGCTCTCATAAAAACTAAATCAAATAATTCGCTTTCTTTGTTTTCTAAATATCTTCTTATTGAATAAGCGCATAAATCTGAAATTTGTACCATATTAGTCAAACTTGAATTCACAAATAAAGGTGTTTCAATAATATGCGGGATGTTTTTCCAAAATGTTCCTTTTTCATGGAATGTTTTCATTAAAGCTGTATGTTTTTTCGCGACTGTTTCATTATTATCATGTATCAATAAACCATATTGGTAACTTTGCGTGTATTTTGAATAATTCAAAAGGTAATATTCAAAACGTGTTGTAATTTGCTCAAGCGCTTGTTCTGCTATTGTATTGTAAGAACGGAATGGATCATATGAAACTTTATCAATACATTCAGCAAACAGTCGAGCAAAATCCCATGATTCGATCATTTGCGCCAATTCAAGTATTAACCCTTTCCTCTCATCATAAGTTAGGTGTATATAATCCGAGGTCTCTTTATAATTCTTTTTTGTTTGGGTATATTGTTTGCCGCCTGTCTTTTGTAGTTTTAATAATTCAGTTTTACGGTGCTTATTAACTTCATATACTCTCTGTTCTCTCGATAACAATTCAAAATTATGAATTTTCGATTGTTCAAAATATTTCCTTAGAATCCACGCAGTATGGATTTCTTTGTCATTGATACCATACTTCATTTTTATAGTTTGAATATTTTGCTCAGCTTCTTTCCATTTGTTTACTGGAATAGAAAAACCAACTAAGACATAATGAGAGGTATTTCCAGGGATTTCTGGAGTTCCAGATTCGTCAATATAGCATAACAGCATTAAAAAAACCTTATAAAAAAAAGCGACTGGAGATGCGATAAAATTTTACCGCTCTGGGAGACGCTTGGCGACTCCTTCCAGACGCTGATCTTACATTTAATAAACTAAGGTGATAATGTCAAGCATTTTTATCAAATTGATTCAAAATTTCTAAAATAATGTAACCGCATATTTTCCTTGACACCAATGATGCGGCTATTTATGTATTTAGGCAAAACCGCTTCTAAGGAACGCGGAAGCGGTTACAATTCGGAGGAATACATGAAACGTACATTTATTTACACAGACGAAAAGTCCAACAAGTTTTGGAGTATTGACGCAGACGGGAGCGCTTTCACGGTTAATTACGGCAAGGTAGGGAGCGCTGGACAAACTCAGGAAAAATCATTTGCCGACGAAAAGACCTGTGAAAAAGAGGCCAACAAGCTGATTGCCGAAAAAACAAAAAAGGGCTACATTGAGCAAGAATCTGAAGAAGACGACGATGAATAAAGGCTGCGAGCGGAGCATAAGCGTGTTGGAAATTATTTTATATATTTCGCAGGAGCATTATCAAACAGCAGTAAAAATTTTGGAGAGAATACAAAATAAAATAAGAACATTGAATTATTTTCTCCATAGAGGAGAATATGTTCCAGCTGTCTCTTTTCGCTCTGTTGCCTTGCTTTTTTTTCATGCCGATGGCTGCCCACAGCCACCCGCCCGAAATACCGAACGGTACATACGGTGGTGAGAGGAGGTAGCCCGACTAACGGGCTACCTCCTACTCAATTCAATGCTTCTTCTTTGCTATTACTTAAAGGGCGGACCTCAGGAGAACACGAAAGCCGAGATGCTCGTTGCGCTCGGACGGCGGATACCCGTACCGCATGGTGGTCCGACAGGCCAGCACCCCAGGGTTGCCCCAGCTGCTGCCACGGTCGACCCTCCACGAGCCGCTCTGTGGAGGCGTGAAGTCGCCCCGGGCCGAACGCGGAAAGCCCGCATCATCCCACCAGTCCTCAACCCACTGGAATATGTTCCCAGCCATGTCGAGCGCGCCATATGGTGACGCTCCAGCCGTGAAACTGCCCACAGGTGATGTGTAGGGGAACCCGTCGCTGTTCACCTTGTCACGACCGCCAAAAGCCGCCATGTGCTCGTCTAATGTTTTTCCATTGCCCATCATGATTTTATCCCCAGGACATGATGCGTCAAGGAAGTTTGCCTTCTTAGTATCCCATGCGTTCCCCCACGGATACTTCCGGCCGTCGGCGCCTCGTGCCGCCTTTTCCCATTCGGCCTCGGCCGGCAGCACGAGTCCGGCCCATGCGCAGTAGGCCTTCGCGTCATCCCACGAGACCATGATTACCGGCTGTTGATCCTTGTCCCCATCCAGCTTGTCGTCGAAGTAGGACTTCTCCGGCCCGGCTCTGCCTGTCGTGGCGCAAAACGCCCTGAACTGCCCGCGCGTCACGTCGTTGCGGCCAATCCAATAGGAGTGTTCCATGGGGTGAGTGTGCTTCGGTTTCTCCCAGCCGGGCGCCTCCGAGTCGTCCGTCCCCATGACAAAGTCGCCAGCCGGCACCGCGACCATCTCCATGTCCGAGCCGTCCGGCAGCCGGAACAGGTAGAGCGGCGCCTGCCTACCGTCTGCCGCCGGCACGTTTCGGCCCGCGAGCCGCAGCCCCTCGGGCAGCTTAGAATCTTTCTTACAACCGGCTATTGATACCATTGACAGGGTCAACGCGGCTGTAAGAGCCGTCAAAAACTGTTTCTTCTTCATAGATATACTCCTTCTATTAGGTTATATCCATAGTATAGCCCCTAAACAAAATGTCAATTGGTTTAGCATCTAAACGATAATATTTAATAAAAAATTTATATTTGTTTGCTTTTGAAAAACAACGGGGTCAATCGGAGGCATTGTTACCTTCTATCAATATATCCAGAAAGGTCACTATGGTTTGCATGTCCTTATCGCTTAAAATCTCAAAATACTTCGTAAGTCCTGAATTCAGCCGTTTATGGTGGCGGTTATGCCCGGAAATAGCTTTTTTCCCTAACTTGGTTAGTTCAAAATACACCTCTGTTCTGTTTTCCGGTATCTGAAAAGCTGCTATAAGCTCTTTTTGCAGCAGTTTTTTGGTGATTTGGGCGATTGCTCCTTTGGTTATACCGTTCCGTGCCGCTAATTGACTGGTGTTTTCGCCGGGGTGTTCGTTGATAATGTCCAACAAATGTACTTCCGCATGGTTTAATGGAAAGCCTGTTCCGTAATCCCGCGCTATTTTCTTTTCATTGCCCAGCATAGTTACGGCTTTATTGATTTTTTCCGCAATAGCAAAAG
>JAITPE010000115.1 GCA_031289575.1 Spirochaetia bacterium
GTTCATGAGACCGAACACTCGCTTGAGGTACAGGTGCCTTTTTTGCAGCATACTCTTGGAGATTTTTCCATGGTGCCGCTCATTGTCGGAACAACAGAGGACAGGACAATGAAAAAAATCGGAGAGTCTCTCGCCGATATAATTGCCTCGGACGGGCGAAGGGTCGGCCTTGTTATATCAACAGATCTCTCGCACTATCATTCGTATGACGAGGCAAGGAGCATTGACGGCAGATTTATAGACGCGCTGCTCACTATGGACGAGAACAATCTGCGCCGCATGGTAGAGACGCAGGAGGCCGAGGCCTGCGGCATAGGCCCTATTGTTATAGGGCTCATTGCCTGCAAGAAGCTCGGAGCGAACAATGTTCAGGTTCTGCAGTATGCCACATCCGGAGATACTAACGGCGACAAAAAACAAGTTGTCGGCTACCTGTCCGCGGCTATTCTGGGTGGATGATGATTGAGCTTGACGAAAAACAGCAGGCTTCTCTGCTTTTGCTCGCAAGACAAACAATAGCGGAAAAGCTTAGCCTCCCGACAGGATGTCGCAGTGCGGAGCGTGCACACGATGTGCAAAAAACGCGGAGCCTCCCGACAGACATCCTGCCGGGCTTCGATGACTCAATATACGCCGAAAAATGCGGAGCCTTTGTAACGCTGCACCAAAGAGGAGAACTGCGCGGCTGTATAGGGTACATCGAGGGGGTGAAGACAATTCCGGAGACTGTAATGGAAATGGCTCTCTCCGCGGCTTTCAAAGATCCCAGATTTCCTCCTTTAAAAAAGGAGGAATATGATTCTATAGACCTTGAGATATCCATACTTTCCCCTATTGAGGAAGTCACCGATTTATCCGGCATAGTGGTAGGCAGGGATGGACTCATTGTTTCCCGCGGATACAACAGAGGGCTTCTTTTACCGCAGGTCGCTTCGGAATACGGCTGGGACAGGGAGACATTTCTCCGGCACACCTGCCGAAAGGCCGGACTCCCGCCGGACGCGTGGAAAGATCCTTCCACGAGAATAGAAAAATTTTCAGCACAAGTTTTTGGAGAAAAGGAAAATGAATAGGCACAAAGGGAAAATAGCGGCTATGGCAATACTTCTCTTCTTTTTTGCGGCCTGCAAAAAAGAAGAGAAATTTGCTGAGCCCGGTATTATTTTGAATAAATGGAGCGCTGCCGCCGAAACGTTTGATTACGAATCGTATAAAAAATGTGAGGCGTATCCGCTTGAAAAAGATGTCTTTCATGAGAAGTTCAAAGATGTTTATTTTTCAAAAATAAACGTGACAAAAATAGAGGATCTCAGGGAGAAAGACATTAAGACCGATTTTGCCGGAGATTCTTTCATAAAGCGAAATGTTTTTTTCGAATGCGTCGAAATCGACCGGGCTACTAAAAAAGAGGTGCAGTTAGTAAAGGGCGAGGTCTTCTTCATAAAGTTCAAAGGCAGCCGCGCTGACGAAGGCTGGCTTATGTCGAACAAGACAATTGTGAGATTTTAACATCCCCGCATAATCTTGCTATCTTACTTTACAGGAAATTATTATGTTCCGATTGTACGAATTCTTTATAGGATTCCGCTATTTAAAATCGAAAAAGACTCAGGGATTCATATCTTTTAACACTTTTTTATCGGTTCTGATCGTGTGGATAGGAGTCTTCATACTCATACTGGTGATCTCGGTAATGAACGGCTTCCAGGCGCAGATAAAGGATAAAATTCTTGATTTCGATTCGCACATAACCGTAAGCAACGCGTATGGTTCTCGGGACGGGAGCTCTATTTACGGCTATCAAAGTCTTGTTGAAAAAATAGGAGAGATCGATGGAATAAGCAGCGTCTCTCCTTTTATTCAGGGACAAGCGCTTTTCAGGTTTAGAACCCGCATAAACTATGTTATGATACGCGGAATAGGCTCAAAGGATAACATCCCCAAAGAGGTGGTGAAATTTATCACAAGGGGCGGCGAGTCCTTTGCCTTAGAGAGGGGTATTTATATCGGTGAGGAATTGGCATACGGTTATAATATTAATATAGGGCAGGTTGTGGAACTCATAGTGCCCAAGGGCAGGCTCTTCGCTCAGGAAGGGATGGTTCCGGGACTGGGCCGTTTCAAGGTTCTTGGTTTTTTTAAAACAGGCTACTATGATTTTGATACAAAGCTGGTGGTCATGAGCCTGCACGACGCGCAGCAGCTCTATGAGGTGGGCAATGTCGCCTGGGGAATAGGCATCAAAGTAAAGGATGTCTATAATGATCTCGACCGCATATCGAACTCGCTGCAGGCTCATGTCGGTTTCAGCTATGTAACCGTAACGGCTGAGGAAAAAAATCAAAATCTCTTTTACGCGCTTAAACTTGAAAAGCTCATTATGATGATAATTCTCTTTCTTGTAATAGTCTCGGCCGGATTTACAATCATGGGAACCATCGTTATGGTTGTTATGGAAAAACGAAAATCCATAGGAATACTTAAATCCATGGGCGCAAGCCCCAATTCAATAATGGTGATATTCATTCTTGAAGGCTTTCTCATAGGAGTTACGGGAACGCTCATAGGCGTCATCACCGGCCTTGCGGCTTCGCTCAATCTTGAGGCTATCATCCGCAGTGTGGAAAGTTTTATTAACGCGATAGGCGCAAAAATCTATGGGATGATTGATTTCGTAAGCGAATTAATTTCGGGGGCGCCTCGCATGGGGGTGTTTTACGATGTGAACCTTGTCCCAAAGCATGTTTATTACATAGATACCATACCGACAGAGGTAAGCCCCGACTTTATAGTCTTCATAGCCGTTTTTGCCGTATTTCTCGCTACGGTAGCCGCTATATTTCCGGCCTGGCACGCGTCGCGTCAAAATCCGGTTGAAACAATCAGGTACGAATAGGAGCCGGCATGGAAAGAGAAATCATCATAAGCGCGGAAAATATAGAAAAGATGTATGGCTTCGGTACAAGCGCCTTAAGGGTTCTGAAAGGAGTTTCCCTTGAGATAGAGCGCGGTGAAATTGTTTCTATTGTGGGGCCTTCGGGGGCGGGAAAATCAACGATGCTCAATCTTATGGGCTGCCTTGACGGCTTTCAGAACGGAGCCTTAAAAATTCTTGGAACGGATGTGGCCGGTATGTCGGTTGAAAGGCTTTCCGGTTTCCGCGGAGCTCACATAGGATTTATCTTTCAACTGCACAATCTTTTGCCCGAGTTTACGGCTCTTGAAAATCTGATGATGCCGCTGTTGATAAGGCGGGAAAAAAAATCATCCGCCAGAGAAAAAGCCGGGTCGCTTCTTGAACGTTTCAAGCTCGCCGACAGAATGCACCATAAACCGGCAGAACTCTCCGGAGGAGAGTGTCAGCGCGTTGCCGTTGCAAGGGCCGTGATCGGAAGGCCGGATATTATTTTGGCTGATGAGCCCACAGGCAGCCTTGACCGCGAAAATTCCGATATACTCACCGATTTTTTGATTCAACTCGGAGAGGAGTACCAATCGACGATTGTGATTGTTACGCATGACATGAGCATCGCGTCAAAGACCGGAAGAATTATATCGATCATTGACGGAAAAATACAGCAGAGCTAAACATTGAACCGGAAATTTATTATGTCGCCGTCCTCAACCGTGTAGTCCTTGCCCATTATGTGAAACTTTCCGGCTTTCTTGACTCCGTCTTCTGTTTCAAATTCAATAAGGTCGGCGTATTTCATGATTTCGGCCCTTATGAATCCGCGCTGAATGTCGGTATGAATTGCTCCGGCTGCTTCCGGCGCGGAAGAACCGCGCCGAATCAGCCACTGCCGAACCTCGTCCTTGCCAACCGTAAAAAATGAAATCAGGCCGAGCGCCTTCATCGAAAGAGAGGAAAGGAGCACAAGGGCCGATTCGGTTATTCCCGAATCGGCCATGAATTCGCGCTGTTCTTCCGCGCTGTCGAGTTTAGATATCTCCCATTCAAGCTGTACAGGAATGCTCACGCTGTCCATGCCCGCGGCCGCGCATAATTTTTCGACCGCGTCATCCGTTTTGGTTTCGGCATCCGCTGTGTTGAGCGCTATGAGAATCGGCTTCCTTGTCAAAAATGGGTAGCTTGCGATTGCCTTGGATTCCTCGTCGGATATTACGGCGCCTCGAAGCGGCGCGCCCGCTTCGAGGCGCTCACGGAAGCGCGCCAAAAGTTTTTCCTCTTCATGAAGGCGTTTTTCGTCGCGCGCCCGGAGGTCTTTTGCTATGCGCTCCATTCTTTTTTCTATAAAGATGAGGTCGTGCAGGAGCAGCTCCGCGTTCATGTTTTCGATGTCGCGCGATGGATTCACCGAGCCGTTCACATGGTATACCGAGCTTGAGCTGAAGGCGCGCACCACATGGCAGAGCGCGTCAACATCCGCGATATCCCTGAAGATGTCTTTTTCGGCGGCGGAGCTTGTCTCGAATCCCGGAAGCAGGCTCAAGTCGATACGGGCGCGCACCTCTTTTTTCGGCAGATACATTGATACAAGAGACTCAAAGCGCGGATCTTTTATTTCGGCAACCCCGGCCGCCGCTTTTTGCTTATCGGCGGATAGAGCGACGGAGCCGGTGAGGAGTTCGAAGAGAAGTTTTTTCCCGGTCTGAGGAAGGCCGATGATGCCAAGTTTCATTATTTATTACCTCTGTACCAAAGAGAAACAGAGGGGCTTCTTTTATCAAGTTTTTTTATTGACTAAAGCTATGGATTATGTGATTATCCAAGTCCTCCGTAGAAAAAATTTCCTTGACAAGAATATTTTTCAGTGTCAAACCTGCCAAAAAGACAAAAAGATTCTTCGGAGGTTTATCAATGAATTATTTGTTTCTCACGCTTCTGTCAATAGTGTGCCTTTTTTGTTTCTCGTGCAAAGAGAGCCCTACCGATCCAACCGATAAGCATGAATCGGCGGAAACCACGCTTGCCGCTGTAAACGAGGCGAAATGCGTCTCCGGCGACTGTGTGAACGGTACCGGCGTTATGCTGTACCCTGACGGTACAAAATACTCGGGCGAATTTAAAAATTCCAAAAAAGACGGAAACGGAAGCATGGCATGGCCGAACGGTAAAAACTACGAAGCGCACTGGATTGCCGATGTGATAGACGGACAGGCGAACATGGCATTCCCCGACGGTAAAAAATATACCGGCGCTATAAAAGACGGCAAGGCAAACGGTCAGGGAACCATGACATGGCCCGACGGCAAAAGATATACCGGCACTGTAAAAGACGACAAGGTAAACGGACAGGGAACCATGATTTGGCCCGACGGCAAAAAGTACACAGGAACTGTAATCAATGAACTTCCCAACGGCTATGGAAGCATGACATGGCCCGCCGGTTACGGAAAGACTAAATTTACCGGCACATGGCGCAATGGAGAAATGCACGGCAAAGGACTTATGATATACGATAACGGATCCCAGCACGAAGGCGAGTGGACAGACGGCAAGATAAGCGGTTGAAAATAATGTCTTTCACAATTTTTTTATTTATTAAGGCACCGATAAGACATAACCGATATAATTAATGATTAATGAAGTTAAGCTTACCTGGTAATAAAGTAAATATAGAAAGAGGAGTGGGATAGTACTACTGGAGGGTATCCCAAGTGGAAGAAGCTCAGGCCATAACCCGGTTTAAACGTTTTTTACAGATCGAAAAAGGATTGTCACCTAATTCAATT
>JAITPE010000249.1 GCA_031289575.1 Spirochaetia bacterium
ATCTTTTTATTTTTTTCTATAATCCTCTAAGACATATTCAAATTCAATATCTTCTTTATCTATTGTAGCGTAATTATTTTCATATTCCTCAACAATTTTTCCCGTATCGACGTAAAAAATATCCATTTCAACCATGTTAGGCGGCATATTTTCATCTTCTTCATAATGACCGCCAAGATTACGTATGCCATCGGTAAAAGATTTAAAAACAAATTTTATTTGATCATTGTTATTTTCGAATACTTTCTTTGATTCATCAAAATTTATAATCACGGGATATTTTTTTGGCGTAATCTCTATATGAAAATGATTTCTATAGGAAGACATGGTCAACCCATACTGATATAACCGTTTTCTATCCTTTAAGGAAATGCCGTATTTATATAAAAAAACATCATGTACCATCGTTGAAAACGTACCCGCCAAAAAATCATCATATGGATCATAACAATAATCTATTTTTAATAAATATGGATATGAAGATTTTAAGAAATCAGAATAATTAAGCATTATTTCTGTTTCTGAGATATTTTGCATATTATCTATTATTTTTGTCTTTATTTTTCTACGGTCTATCATTATAATAATATGGCATTATTTAATAATTTCGTCAATAGTTTATTTGCCATTATTTTGAAAAAATGTTAAAAAGGAATTGAGCTTCGCTTGTTTTTCCGGCAATTTGTTGTTCTCCTAAAAATAAATTACTCTCAATTAAAGAATGCCGGTCTTTTTTACGATTAATACTATAGGGAATACAGCGGAAAGGAAAATTTCATGAAAAAATCAGCAGTTCTTTTTGCGCCGTTTTTATTGTTTTTGTTGTTTTTACTTTTTCAGTCATGCGGCACAGACTACCATGAAGATGCGGCGTCTTCAAAGACCCATTACGGGGCTGTAAAAACAAAACCAGCGGAACCCGCTGCCGAAATAAAAAATACGGTTCAAATAGACCAAAGAGACGGCTTGGCAGCTTTTTTTATCCGCTGTGAGAGCGACCTTGAGAAGGCAGGGGCCGTGGTGGAAAAAAAGGAAATCATAAATAGCCTCTCGCACCTGCGTTTCATGGACACAGGCGGCGACAAATACTATCTTCTTGAGCGCGAAAATATATCGGAGATGATCGACGCTGTTACGCAAAAAATTTATTCGGATTACATTTTGGTAAGCCAAAACGGCACGGTCATTTACACAAAAACAAACAATTCCATTTTTTCTAAAAATATTAAAAGCCAGCCCGATGCCTTTATAAGCTGCTACGCCAAGAGCGCCTTTATATCGGATGTTTCAAAGCCGGCTGCCTATTCCGGAGAGGATGTCATTCTTTTTTCAAAAAAGATAAGCGGCGGCACGCTGATACTTCAGCTTGACATAAGCCGCCTTGGGAAAGTTATCGGCGAGCGGCAATTCATCATAGGGGCGGCGGACGGCCTTTACCGGATAGCAAAAGAGAGCGCGAAAATGGACGGCAGCTTTGAATTTTTTGACATGATAAACAAGGATGCTCTCTCAGCCGAAAAAAGCACAATGCTCATACCGGACAAAAATATATCGGGCAGGTTGTTCACCAAGGGCGGCATTTCATGGATTGTACTCAAGAACGAGAAGGCGTTGAATTAAGCCGCCTTAGTTCTGCGGATAACTGGAGAGCACAATAAAGTCCGAAATCATGCCCAGAACGCTCTCGGGCAGTTCCGGAAACGTGTAATCCTGTGACATGAACTTTGCGATTTTTTCAGAGAGTTCAATCAAGCGGGTATCATCAAAATAAGACAATCCGGCATGAATTATTCCCTGTAGCAGCGCCGGAAAAATAAGAGTGAGATCATCCGTGTTTCCCTGAATAAATTCCCTTATGCCGTTGTTCAAAAGAGTGTCTTTGTCCGCTCCGGAATCCTTTATCATGGAAATAACAAGCTGTCCCGGCCTCATGTTGGCCAAATCCTGATTAGTAAAATTATTTTTCATGATGATTATAAGATCGGCGTTTCGGAGAATATTTTCTTTTGTTGTCGCGAGCCCGTCCTCGCCTTCAAATTCAAGGAGTATGTTCTCATCGCCGTCGTATCCAAGAACCCTGCGGAATCCCGAGCGCAAAAAAAGGCGGGTCATCCGTATTACGCCGTTATCGACCCCGAGCACGCCTATATTGGTTTCATCCGGATTGAACCTGTGCTTGTGTACGCACTTGTTCACCAAAGAAAGTACGTATAGCGGCAGCTCGTCCAATTCCCTGATAATAAGCGGGGCGGGAAAACCGTCGAGCAGCTGCGAATAAAAAGACAGGCTCGCATCTTCAACCTCAAGAATTCTCATGGCTTTAAAACCAACCGCCGAATTTCTCAGGTAGCGCAGGCAGTCTTCGGGCTGACTGTACTGGAAGCTCAATGGGATACAGTTCATTGCGGTGAATTTTTTCATGATGAGAGAATCCCTTTCGGCTATCGTGTATAGCTGGTATAGCTTCTTTTTTTTGCTGCCGCGGTCTGTTACGGCGCAGACGTTCGCAGCCATGTTTTCTATTCCGCAATAATCATCAAGACCCTTTTCAATTTTGTCGTTTATAATTTCGGCCCCGCCAAGCACATTGATTTCGTAATCCTGCGGGGTCTCAAACGGAAGCTTTCCGGATATTTCAAGCAAGCCGCCTGTGAGTGTTTTTTCAAGAGAGGAGTCTGTTGAAATAAATGTAAATTTATCGGAATTTTTTAATATCTCGACGCAGTTCAAGAATTCGCTGCTGTGCTGGTATATCAGCTCGCAGACATACGCGTTTTCATATTCTGTGGATTCGTAAAGGCTCATGCTCTTTAGCACGCAGCCGCTCTCATTGAATTTGTCAACAAGCTGTGAAAGGGCGCTTTTTTTGAGAGCTACAGTCACCTCGGATACAAGTTTCATTCATTACCATCCTGCATGAGCATTGCGCGGTATTTTTTGCCTATAGCCCCGGCAGTGCGCAGCGCCTCTTTTGGCGTTCCGTCCATTTCATCAGAACCTTTTAAAAAAATAAATTCTTTTTCGTCAAAAGAAGCATTGAGAGTATTAAAAAAATGTCTGATGCCTATGCGCAGCCCGTCAAAGGTTCCCTCATAAGCGGAACCTGCCGCGGCCATAAAAAAAGCGGCCTTTGGCTTAACAAGCCCCTTCCGTTCCCATATAAATTGGCAGCGGTCAATGAATGCCTTGAGCGGCGAGGAAAGCCCGGAAAAATATACCGGCGACGAAACTGTCACAAGCGAACATGTCATCAGCGTTTCATAAAGGGCGTTCATGCCGTCGTCATTAACGCAGCGCTCGTTGCTTTTGCAAAACGAGCAGGCGGTGCAGGGCAAAACGCCGGAAAAGTACGGATTGAATTCCATAATCCTGAGCCCTGTTTCTTTCAAAGGAGCAAGCAGCGCATCATGAATGCTTGAGGAAAAGCCTTCACTCCTTGGGCTGCCGTACAGAGAAAACACATCCGCGTTCACTGCGCTCTTCCGGCTTTATACAGTCTTTCAAATTCCTTGATGTACAGCCCGCAAATGGCCTCGTTATCTATCATGAGACAGTTTTCGTCGTTGCGGCGGCTCGCGTTTTTTGAAAAATTATAAGAGCCGGTTATAAGGCGGTAATCATCTATAATAATTACCTTGTGGTGCATGGCGTACTTGTTGCTGTCCAATTTAACCGGTATGCCTTCAACTTTCATTTTTATAAATTCCGAGTCTTTTGATTTTGCGCCGCGCGTTTCAAAAAGTCCGGATACGGCAACGCCTTCCTTAAATTTTTTAATCATGGCTTCGCCTATCTCGTCGCTTGTAAATGAGAAGGCCATAAAGCGGATGGATTTTTTTGCCTTTTTAATCCGGCCTATGATTATGTTTTCGACATCGTCCTCGGGCGCGAAATAGGCGTTTATATCGGTATCGCCTATCTTCACATAATATTTTTTCCCTATGCCGCCGAAAGGGCCGGGCTCGTTCTTGTTGCCGAAGATTCCCAGTTCGAACATCTCGTTAAATTCTTCTGTAAAAATAGACGCGAGTTCGGGCGAATGTATTAAAATAGCGTTATTGTTGTTTCTATTCTCACCGTTTGCCGTGACATTGTAAGAGCCTGTCCATACTTTTTCATTGTCGATAATGGCAAACTTATTGTGCATAAGTTCTCTCCGCCTGTCGGATTCCACCGGAATGCCGGCGGAGAGCATTTGTGATATTTGTGTATTGTTGTAATTTGAGTCATCGGTGACAATGCGGACATTGACTCCGCGTTTTTTTGCCGCCACAAGAGCCTGCGTTACCGGAACCGAATCAATATCGTAAAACGCCGCAAAGAACGATGTCTTTGCGCCGTTAATGGCCTTGACGAGAGCTTTTTCCGGAGTCTCGCTTGTTACGCCTGTTTTTGAATTTGGATGATTAAAAAAAACCTGCCACCAGCCGTCGCCCAGAGCATGAAAGGAAAAAAGGAAGAGAAAAAAAAGCGGAATTATGATGCGTGTAATTTTCATTGGGCCAGCTCCATACCTTTATTTTTAAGTTTTTCTTCATAGGCCGTAATAATATCAACATCGCTGCTCCCGAGAAGAAGCATTTTAACTTTCATTACAAGGGCCTCAAAAGAATAGAGCCTGGATGAGTTACTCTCATTTTCAATCAATTCATTTATTTCATTATCATTGCGCAAAAGAAGCTGAAGATAAAAATTGCTGAGCAGCTTCAATGTCTGCAGCCCGTCCTTGTTTCGGGCAGCGACATTGGGATCATTGAGATAGATATCTATATAGCGGATTATCGCTTCCAAATCAATGGGCGTCAATTCAAAATCAAGAATAAGCTGATTGAGGTTGGCTATATCCATTGAGCGCAAATGTGAGGCCGTAAGAAAAACCGGATTCTGAGACAAAATATTAAGATTGTAAAAATGATCACCGGTATCTTTTTCCTCTTCCTCAATGTGTGTTTCTTTTTGAGCGGTGCGGATTATGTTCTCGGCATGGTAGCGGCGTTTTATGATATACAGGTCGTTATCGCTTACACTGTTATCAATCAGCAGCCAGTCGGGAACTGTTTTAGCGTCGATTTCTTTCATCATAACAGAAAGACTTGTTTTGTTTACGATTCTCACCGGTACAAGATCAAGCTTTATGCCTGTGGCGGCAAAGGCATAGCGCGTTATTTTGTCTCCTTTTTCACGGTAGGGTATAATCATGGAACCGTTTCTGATTTTTAAAAGATGGTATTCCTTTGAATAGTCACGGCTGATTTTAAAATTTTCCCCGATAAATATTATTATTGGAAGGCTGTATGTTAATTTTGGTGAGTTTTCATGAATGTCAACAGAGTTGCCTTTTTCATCAAAAACAATGAACTGCCAACTGCTCGGCATAATCTTTATGGTATAGCCGGCCGGAGTACTTTCCTTTATAAAGAAATACATCCGCTCAATCTCCGGCCGGGAAAGCTATTTGAGCGCGTTTTCTGAAACGCTCAATCTCATTCTGAAATAAATCGCTTACAGTCTTAAGTTCCGGAAAGCTCTTTATTATAAAGAGCTGTTTCAGCAGATCCCTTGCAAGCGAATCGTCCTTAAGTATAACCATTTGCTTGGTGTTGCCGGTGAATATTTCATCGTGATTATTGAAATGTTCTTTGATTATATCTCCGATGCTTTCATCAATATTTTTGATAGGCCGCCCTGTGCGCCTTTGTATATTTTTGAGAGAAAGAGCCACGAGAGTAATCACCTTGCGTTTTTTATCGGCGTCTAAGTCTGTTCTCATCTTTTCAAAACCGCTGATTATGGCCTTATTTTTGCTGATGGCCGTGTTGCGCATTTCAAGCCTTATTTCATGCGGAACCTTTGCAAAATCATTTGGATGATTCGGATGGAAATTCTTCATATAAGTTTTTGAAAACATGATAGCGCCCGCGAAAGATTTATCAACAGACTCTCCGTTGATTATTGAGCGGAGAGTCGCTATATTGATTTCTTTCAGCGAAGACAGTGAGGCTATTTCGGGCGGCATGTCCAATCTGTC
>JAITPE010000286.1 GCA_031289575.1 Spirochaetia bacterium
TCGGTTGATTTAGTATGGTGCTAAGTTGTCAAGTGATAAAATACGAAATCATCTATATTACCAAAAAATTTGGATGTGCTCTATAGGCAGGTCGGCAAACTTCAATATGAAGCCTTTTACTCCGAGTGTGGTGTCGCACTTCAAACTTGAATTTACGCTCTGACCCTAAATAAAGCGGCAAAAAAGAATTGACAAAAATGGCCTTTGGATGCTGTTAAAAAGCAGGCTTCATAAACATTAAATCAAATCGGCAATCAATGATATTTCTGTATACTGACGGCGCGTGCAGCGGAAATCCCGGCCCCGGCGGATGGGGCGCTCTTATAAGGCGTGATTCCGGCGATATTGAGCTATCGGGCGGCGAAAAAAACACAACCAACAACAAGATGGAACTCACCGCGGTCATAGAGGGCCTGCGCCGCATAGAAAAGGGGAGCGATGTTACAATAGTAACGGACTCCGAGTATGTAAAAAACGGCATGACCCAATGGATTTTCAACTGGCTCAGGAACAACTGGAAAACCGCGTCTAAACAGCCTGTAAAAAACAAGGAGTTGTGGGTAGCTCTTCTTGCCCTCACAAAAGAAAGAAAAATAACCTGGCAGTGGGTCAAGGGGCACAGCGGGCACACAGAGAACGAGCGCTGCGACACGCTGGCGCGCGATGAGATCAATAAATTTAGGTAACAAAATCATCACACATTTTCTATTAAATTAATACAAAAAATGCCGTTTTTTTCCGATTATTTAGTAAAGAGACAGAATCCGGGATTTTTGTGTTCATGAAAATAATTGTAAAAATAATTTGCGCGCTGTTTGCCGTCTTTTGCTCCTCGGCCTTTGGGCAGGAGAGTGAGCTCTTTGATGTCTACCTCAGCATGGAAAAACAGCGCTATTCGGATACCGAAGAGGTGAATCTTCGCGTATCTGTAAAAAATATATCAAACGATACGGCCGTTTTCTATGTGTATGAGGATAAGAAGCAAAATCAGCCTTATACAACCTTTCAGCCCAAGGTTTATGATATGCGCGGAAAGGAAAATGAAAATATAATTGATTATAAAAAGCAGAATAAATACACTGTTGATATTATTCAAGCAATGGGCAAGAGAGCGGTAGAACTGGGCTCCGGGGAGATATTTACATATACGGTTGATCTTAAAAGCATATACAGTATGAGCAGCGGTGATTTTTACAGGGTCAGGTGCTATTTTGTTCCCGATTTTGGAGTCCGTCACGTTATTCACGGCAAGAATGAAATAACATTTTTGATTGATGGACGCCGCGATGCCGGAGAACAGTCCGCGGCGCCGCAGCCGAACAGGGATGTTACGCCTTCCGAAACCGTTCTTTTAACCCTTGAGGCCGAAAAGCGCTCGGAGATGAATAAGATGCTCAAGTATATTGATATCGAAGAGTTCATAAGAACCGAGTCCAATTTCATACGCGCGTACTCCGCCGCCGGGGAAATTGAAAGGCGGGAGGTGCTTGAAAAGTTTAGGCAGTACCTTTTGAGGCCCCGCAGCGATTACTTGGTTGCTTTTAAGATTCTGGAAGAGGGAATTGACGGCGAAACCGCGTATGTCGATGCTTTGGCCGAACGTTACAATGTGAGAGTAAATGAATCATATAAATACAGATTTGTTTTGAAAAAAAACCGTGAGGCGCGCGGTATGTGGCTTATAACCGGTTTAGAAGCTTCAGTTTTTAAAGGTAAAGTGCAATGACAGAGATATTATCACAAGACGAGATAGATGCGTTATTAACCGCCATCTCTACCGGAGAGGTTGACCCATCAGACTATTCCTCCGGCCAAGAGCAGAAGAAAGTCAAGATGTATGACTTCAGGCGTCCGGATAAGTTTTCCAAAGACCACATCAGAACTCTGCAAATGATGCACGAGACTTTTGCGCGCCTTACCACAACAGCCCTGTCGGCGCAGCTTAGGGCTTTGGTTGGCGTTCACGTTTCCTCAGTAGACCAGTTAACATACGAGGAGTTTGTCCGTTCGATTCCAAATCCGACAACCATGGCTGTTGTAAATATGGATCCGCTCAAGGGCTCCGCTATTCTTGAAATCGACCCATCCATCACATTTACAATCATAGACCGCCTGTTCGGAGGTATGGGAGAGCCTACAAAAATAAGCCGTGAGTTGACCGATATAGAACTTTCGGTTATGGAAGGCATCATCGTCCGCATCCTCGGGAACCTCAGAGAGGCATGGTCCAATGTTATTGACCTAAGGCCCAGGCTTGGCAACATTGAGACCAATCCGCAGTTCGCGCAGATTGTTCCGCCCAATGACATGGTTGTTCTCATAACCCTCGAGACAAAGGTCGGCGAAATCGAGGGAATGACAAATTTGTGTATTCCGTATATTTCAATTGAACCGGTTATTTCAAAGCTGTCGGCCCAGTATATGTATTCGAGCACAAGAAAGGGCGCCACGGATGAGAACCTGAGCATTATCCAAAACCGTTTAGAGTCCGTAATTCTTCCTATTATCGCGGAGATAGGCGAGGCGCAGATAACCGTTCAGGAAGTCCTGAACTTAGGGCGGGGCGATGTCATAAAGCTGCCCGAAACAAAAGTCGGTGACGACATGCGCGTAAGAATAGGCGGCCGAAAAAAATACAAGTGCCGTCCCGGACTTGTAAACAACCGTATTTCCGTAAAACTCGGTGAGCGCATAGAGGAAGTGCCCGATGAACTCCTTGCAAGCAGCCGCCGGGAAGATGACCTGTAGGGCGCTATTTCCCAAACTCAATATTTATGAGCACAATCTCCGCATCGCTGCCGATTCTCATGCGCGGCCCCCAGGTGCCGGCTCCGCTTGTTACGTAAAAATTTGTGGCTGCGCGTTTCATATAGCCGTATGGAAGTTCCCACATGGATTTTATGATGTATGTAACAGGCCATATTTGCCCGCCGTGCGTATGTCCGGAAAGCTGCAGGTCGACTCCCGCGGCTTCCGCCTCATCAAGATTTTTCGGCTGATGATCCATCAATATAATAGGCCGGTTGTGATCAAGCCTGTTTGCTATTTCATCGAGAGGAAGGCGTTTCACGCCTCCTCTCGTCCTCGACGAAAGATCCTCTCTGCCAACCGCGTAAACAGCGCCGGCTATGAGAACAGCCTCATCGCGCAGTACGGTAATTCCGCTTTCCCGCATGTACTTCACGGCCTCTTCGGCATTGCCTATGTACTCATGATTGCCGGTGACCGCAAATGTTCCGTAACGCGATTTGAAAGCGGAAAGAAGTTCGTCTGCGTTGAACTTCTTTACAGGCTCCACCCTTTCATCAAAAATATCGCCGCATAAAAAAACAATATCGGGATTCTGCCGGTTGGCAAGGTCAACAATATTCTGAAGCTCTTTTCTGCGCACCATGATCCCAAGGTGAATATCGCTTATGAGAAGCGCCCTGAGGTTTTTTATAGCGCCCGCCTTTTTCTCAATCCGGACAGGTATTTCTTTTACAACAACATTGTTGGCGTTAAAGTACCCGGCCGCAATTATGAGGAACATTCCGTGCATCACAAGGAGCGCTGTAACTTTTTTTACCGATGCTGCGTTTGCAATAATTAAATCGGGAATAAAGCCAATAAAATGGTTCGCTATGCGGATGATATCGATCAGCAGCAAGGCAATGGTAATGTAGAGCACGGCCGCCAGCCAGTAAGAGCCTACCTGTATAAAGAAATTTGAAAGAATATCCGAAGAATAACCCCGCAGAAAGCGGCCCGCGAAGAATGATACGGCAAAAAATACAATCAGTACAGCATAGGCCGTACGCAAAACCGTAATTTTGGGAATAACCGAAATGCCGCGTATAATAATATACAGGTTAGATAGAAGATAAATAGAAATAAAAACAATAAAAAAGATAAGAAAACCCCGCATAACACCTCACTCGTTTCTTAGGATTCCGCTAAAACGGTTTGTTACATTTATTTGCTAAACTCGGCCGATGTCCGGATAATGCCTTTTTCCATGCGGAAAAACTCGACGGTTTTAGAGTTATACATATCCGCTCTTTTGAATACATGAAAAGGCAGATCCATTGCCTTTATGTTTTCGCATGCCGAAGCGTACGCGTCAAATGCGGGCGCGAGCTCCGCGGCATTCATCAGCCCTCCGCGCCCCTTGGGAATAAACCGGTACAAATGCCATGCGTGAATATGCCCGTCATCGTACCCGCGCAAAAAATCCGCGAGTCCCTCAAGGCCGGCAATATTTGAGTTGGTTACAACCGTTGAAACGGTCACGGCCTTGGCTTTTGCCCGCAGCCTTTTGAGGCAGTCCATTACCACAGAGTAATGGCCGTTTGGAAAAAACCGCATGCTGTTGTGAATTTTTTCATCCGCCGATTCGACAGGTATAACAAACCTGTCTATGCAGGGCAGTTTTTCATAGCCTTGGGGAAGTTTCGTCGCGTTTGTTCCGGTCTGCACAATGAATCCTAATTCCTTGGCCTTTTCGCAAAGGCGGATTATATTATGCGGCCAAAAAAACGGTTCCCCCCCGCCAAAGACAACATTCTTGATTCCAAGTTCCCCGACATATTTAAGCATGGACACGGCCTGCTCAAAGCTAACACAGTCGAAATCATCATCGGTAACGCAAAAATTACAAAACATGTTACAGCCCGACAGCGGCATTATAACAGCAACCTTTATATCATTCATACATCGTTCCGGTTTAAAAATTTCGCTTATTCTTAATATACTCTTTTTCCTGTCAATGAGAAAGAGCTTGACAATTTGGGAAAGATAAGCAGCCTTCTCTCATAATACAATGGAGTGCAATATGGATATAAAACTTTTCTATTCAGGGCCTATGCAGGTAAACTCTTACATCTGCACCGACGAGGAAACCAAAAAAGGATTCATCATCGATCCCGGAGGACCCAACCGTACAGCGGACAAGTACATTGCCGAACACGGCTATGAGATCGAATATATTATTCTGACACATGGTCATGGGGATCACATCTGCGGCGTTCCTTATTACAGGGATAAATTAAAGGCCGAACTAATAGGGCATCGCGGCGATGATTTTCTTTTTTTAGACGAAAAAGAAAATCTCTCCCAGGAGTTTACAGGGAGCGCCATAACCTTTACGCCTGACCGCTATGTAACCGACGGCGAAATAATAAAGGTGGGCAATATGGATGTCAAAGTGATTCATACGCCCGGACATACCCCAGGGGGTATCTCTCTGCTCGTAGAGAAGGCGCTCTTCAGCGGTGATACATTATTCGCGCAGTCAATCGGGAGAACCGATTTTAAAAACGGCTCGTTTCCGGAACTTGAAAAATCAATCCGGAAAAAACTTTACATTCTTCCGGATGACACTCAGGTATTTCCCGGACACATGGGGCCGACAACCATCGGAGATGAAAAGAAATACAATATGTTTGTAAAAGACGAATAAAACAAAAAAATAAAGAAGGAGAATACACAATGAAAGCGTTAGGAATCGTATCATCACCAAGGCAAGGCGGCAACTCCGAGCTTGCCATAAAGGAAATACTCTCGCAGCTTCCTTCGTCATGGGAAAAAGAGATGATCCGCTTGAATGAGCTCAACCTTGAATACTGCACGGCATGCTATTCCTGCATACCCGAGGACAAGCAGTGCAAGCTCAATGACGACCTTTCTTTTTTGATAGAGCATGTCAAGCAGGCCGACAAGATCGCCATAGGCTGCCCGTCATATTTTTTGGGCGGCCACACCGCGCTTAAGCTCGCGCTCGACAGGCTATTATCTATTCTTACAAACTTCCGCGCGTTTGAACACAAGGACTGTGTTTTGGCGGCATCTTATGGAATCGACCGGTATGACGGCGCGTGGAAAGGGGCTGTGAAAGAAGATATGATAATCTTCGCCAGAGCCTTCAACCTGAACATTGTGGATTCGGCCGTTATTCTCGCAACAGTTCCGGGCGACAGCGTTGAGGGAGAAAACCTCAACGCTGTGCGCCGGCTCGCGCAGTCGCTCCAGAATCCTCCAGAAAGGCCGTACACAGAAAAGGGCGAATTGGACTGTCCATACTGCACAAGCGGAGCCGTCACTCTGTTTGCGGACGGAAAATGGATATGCCGAATATGCGGCGGAACCGGCACAATTGAAAAGCAAAACGACGGGTTCGCGCTCAAGATAGGGCCGGAGAATCACAGCCTGTTTAACGACGCCGGGAAAATGAGCCATGCTGTTTATCTCGCGGACAAAAAGAAGCTGTTCTTGGCCAACCGGGACAAGGTGCGGGCAATCCAGTCCAAATACGCGGATTTGGACTGGTGGGTAAAGCCTTAGGTTATTCCATCAATGCAATTTTCGTACAGCCAGTGGTCAATAACCGACCGGTCGCCGGAGTTATACCATTCCAGTAACCGTTTGTTGAACTCCAGCATATGAGCGCCGCGTACGGTCAAAATACCCGCGCCTGCGGCAATTAGTATCTTGTTGGCGCAAACCGTACTTGTGCGCTTGTTCCCGTCCCAAAACAACTGAGCCCGGCAAGCCCAGAGAAAAAACGTAATCGCTCTTTCGGTGGAGCTTTCAATTTTGTCTATGCGTTCCAGTTCGGCGGCCACAGCAGCGGAGTCCGGAATCGGCGGTTTATAATCCGTTCCGGATATGCCAACCTGACCTGTTCGTAAAGCTCCCCATTGGAGACTCTCGTTTCGCGAAACATATTCGTTGACCCTGCAGATGTAAGCCAGGTCGAACGCTGCGGTAATATCCGACAGTACAAAGCGCCAAGCGTCGCGGAGGTTCAGTATGGTTTGAATATCGTCAAGCGTCACACTGCCGATATTTATTCCCTCCAGAATCGTCTGAGTTTCGGGGAACGTGACATTGCAGCCCTCCAGCTTCGCGCTGTTGTAGATGTAATCCACCAAATTGCGCTTGGCAAGAAATATGTTTTGCTCCGCTGTCAGGTTGTATTTTGATTTCATAGGTACTCACCGCGTTGTTATTTGACGAGAATTCTCTCACCAAGCCGCCAATACATTTTATCCCCGCTATGAAACATGTTTTTTTATGCTCTCAAGCAGAACTTGTGCCGAGAGCGGTTTTTTTACATAATCAACGGCGCCGAGGCGTAGCCCCTCTTGTTCGCTGCCGTTGTCTGTTTTGGATGTCAGAAATATGACAGGAATACCGGCCCAGGCCGGTTCCGCCTTGAGTTTTTTGATAGCTTCATAGCCGTTCATCACCGGCATTTCGATATCAAGCAAAATGAGGTCGGGATGAACCTTCTCAAGAACAGCAAACATTTTTTCGGCCGACAGTAACGGATACGTTTTGTACTGGTCCTTGAGAAAGCTCTTGCCTATATCAAGGTTTGTTGTTGTGTCATCAACCAGAAAGATGGTTTTGCGTTCGCTGTTTTCCATTGTTTCCTCCCATGAAATTTTTAGAATTTTCCGGACAGGCGTTCTTGAATCTCATCGAACTCGGTGCCGGCAATTTTTTCTTTGAGCCAATTGAGCAGTTCTGTGCCGGATTCGTATTCAAAACTTTCAAGTTCGGCCATCGCTTCATCGGCTCCGTCAATATCATAGTCTTTGCATGCCTTGAGCAAATCCGAAAGTACATTCTCATCGGGCATGCTCTTTAAGGGCTTTTGCTCGCTGCCGGAATTTTGAATTACGGCGGCGATACCGGCGATCAGGCTTCGAGCCGATTCCACAAAGGTTTCGTTGGTTTCTTTGACATAAGCGAAGTCGGACTCCTTGGCGTGTTTTTCTAATTCTTCGGCCTGTGCGCCGATAACCTCAGCGCCGATGCTTCGGCTGCTGCTCTTTATTCCGTGAACTATAATCGCGTAGTCGGAAAGGCTCTCCGGAGCGCATT
>JAITPE010000022.1 GCA_031289575.1 Spirochaetia bacterium
ATGACGTCCGCGATGCCGTTTTGCAGAAAAAATTCCCTTTGCAGCGGAGTTATTTCTTCTGTCGCGAATATGTGAGTGCATGCCGGATTTGCCCCGAAGTACTCTTTTACAGTGTCAAGCGATGTATCGGATACCTGATACATCGCTATATCATCGGGCATGAACGTGGAAATCGCGCCCGGTTCATGCGGAACGGGCACACAGCTGAGTTCTATCAGGCGCTCCTGAAGAATAAAATCATTCCCTGTAAAGAGGTATACCTTTTTCATAACGCACATTTTGCGCCGGTGAAGGCAGGCGTCAAACATTTTTTCTTTTTTGTTATAAAAACGCTTGGAAATGGACTTTTAAAATACCCGCGCCTGCGGCGGGGGTATTTGCTACCCCGCAGGTTTTTTTCTGCTGTCCTATTTTTTACTTGAACGCCCGGAGCGTATTTCAGCATAATCCACAGCTATGGCGGGCAAAATGAAAAATAACACAACCAGATTTGTATTTGTTACAGGCGGAGTATGTTCCTCTTTGGGCAAGGGAATATCGGTCGCGTCTTTGGGCCTTCTCCTTGAGGGAAGAGGTTATAAAATTTCCCTTATCAAAATGGATCCGTATATCAACATCGACCCCGGAACGATGAGCCCCTTTCAGCACGGTGAGGTTTATGTTACCGAAGACGGCGCGGAAACCGACTTAGATCTCGGGTACTATGAACGTTTTACCAACGCCAAACTTGGAAAAAAAAACTCGGTCTCTACAGGCCAAATATACAATGCTGTAATTCAGCGCGAAAGGCGCGGCGATTACCTTGGGCGCACGGTTCAGGTAATACCGCACATCACCAACGAAATAAAGGAACGCGTTTACAATGTTGCGAACGACGGAGATCTTGATTTTGTCCTTGTTGAAATAGGCGGAACAGTGGGAGATATAGAGGGCATTCCGTTTCTTGAATCGATACGGCAAATACGCCAGGAGCTCGGAAGCCGCCGGGTGATGAACATACACCTCACGCTGATTCCGGAGATAAGCGTTGCCGGGGAACAAAAGACAAAGCCCACGCAGCACTCTGTAAAAGAGCTGATGCAGCTCGGCATACTGCCCGATATACTGCTCCCAAGAACAAGCCGCCCTCTCTCCGATGATATGAAAAGCAAGATTGCGCTTTTTTGCAATGTGCGCGAACGCAATGTAATATCCGCGCTTGATGTTATAGGCCCCATCTACAAGATCCCGTTTATGTTCCACGAGCAGGGGCTCGATGAAATAACCCTTGAGCATTTCGGCCTTGATAAAAGGACACTGAAAATAAAGAAATGGGAAAAATTTATAAAACAGCTCGTTCATCCCAAGAAAAAAGTCACTATTGCTGTTGTGGGCAAGTACATATCTCTTCAGGACGCTTACCGTTCCGTCTATGATGCCATGACTCACGGAGCGGCGGCCAATGAAGCCGAACTTGAAATAATAAAGATTGATTCAGAGGATCTGGAATCAATGAAAAAACATCAGCTCGAGGCCGCCCTTGGAAACGCCGACGGAATCCTTGTGCCGGGCGGCTTTGGAACGCGCGGCATTGAGGGAAAGATAGCGGCCATAAACCTTGCCCGTACAAAGAAAATTCCCTTTTTGGGAATATGCCTTGGGCTTCACTGCGCCGTAATTGAATTCGGCAGAAACATTTGCTCGCTTGCCGGCGCCAACTCAACCGAAATAAACCCCGCGACTCCGCATCCGGTTATTTCACTTCTTGAGGAGCAGGAACTTGTCATAGAAAAAGGCGGAACAATGAGGCTCGGAGCATACCCGTGCCGCTTGACAGAGGGTTCCAAGGCGCGCAAGATTTACGGCAAGGATATGATATTGGAGCGCCACCGCCACCGTTTCGAATTTACCATGAAGTACAGGGGGATTTTTCAGTCGCATGGAATGAATTTCGGCGGAGTTCACCCGCAGAGCAATTTGATTGAGATGATTGAACTCAAGGACCACCCGTGGTTTATCGCCACGCAGTTTCACCCGGAGTTTCAGTCAAAGCCGACCGCGCCCCACCCGCTTTTCAGGGAATTCATAAAGGCCGCCGTTGAGAGGCATAAGCAAAACAGCCGATGAAAATAGATCTCCATACTCACACCAACGCGTCGGACGGAATCATGTCTCCGCAGAACCTCGTTGACCATGCCGAAGCAAACGGCGTAAAGGTTTTGGCAATATCGGATCATGATACCGTCAACGCTCTTCCCGCGGCGTTCAACTATGCCGCGGGAAGAGCGATTGAAATTGTCCCGGCAATTGAGTTGAGTATCGATTTTAATAAATCCGGTACTTTTCACCTTGTGGGCATGTTCATTGATTACGAAAATGAGCCGCTTAAGAGCAAACTGTCCTGGCTCGCGGAGCGGCGCGCAACAAGGGCGCAGCGGATGGTTGATGATTTGACTGCCCACGGAATCGGCATCTCCATGGATGAAGTCATGGCCGAGGCCGCCGGCGGCGTCATAGGCAAGCCCCACATAGCCCGGGTTCTTATAAAGCATAAGTTCGTGAGGGACATGTCCGCGGTTTTTGAAAACTTTCTTGAGGAGGGCTTGCCCGGATATGTTCCAAAAGATAAAATAAGTTTCGAGGAGGCCATGCTGCTCATAAAGGGCGCCGGCGGCATCGGCATTCTTGCTCATCCGGCATCGCTGAATTTAAAAAAGCCCCGTGCCGCCTTCACATCTTTTTTGGCAAAACTCAAAGAGGGCGGCCTCGCCGGCCTCGAGGCATATTCGGACATGCACACGCCAAAGATGATAGATTTTTATATTAAATCCGCGCGTTCATTCGGGCTGCTCGTTTCCGGCGGCAGCGATTTCCATGGGGACAAGAATGAACAGATCGGGTGCTACGATAGAATCAACCCTGTTCCTGCGCACCTATATCAGCCTATTAAAGAATACGCGAAAAAAAACTGTTAAAAAAACAGCATGAGGCCGATTTATAAAGTGAGACATAATATGCCTCTATCTTGCTTGGCTTTATGGAGCTTTCGTATGGAAAAGATACTTAATGACGCGCTTATGCCCATGGTTAATGAGGGCTTGTTATCGCTTGAAAGGATTAACAGCCTGATATATCTCAGGGATTTTATTGACAGGGTGTCCACCAAGGAATACGCCGAGCGGCGTGCCGTTCGGGAACTTGAGAAGAGATACAGTGTCATGCCCGATATTATAACCTGGGGTGATTACTTTCAAACCGAGACCGCGAGTTCTCTTTGCTATGTTTCTGATGACGCTTTTAATCATGCCGTATCGGCCATCAGATTTGACATAATGTCGTGCAACGAGATTTTCCCGGGCAAAGGGAAGGAGTTCTTGGACTGGATTGATGAGCAGTACTATATCGCGATTGATGAAGAGACCACGGATCGTGAAGAAAGCGTACAGCTTAAGATCATGAAGGACTACTATGTTCAGCTTGGCATCACCGATAATTTTACTCTTGCCGAAAGAGCATGGTACTCATCGTACGAGGAAGCGGCAGCGATGTGATTATGTGGCATATTCCGCGTTTATTTTTACATATTCGTAAGAGAGGTCGCTTGTCATAAACAGCGCCTCTCCGTCCGCGAGTCCGCAGTCAACCGTAACTGTAATATCCTTCTGAGACATGACCTGCTTTATTTTTTCAGGAGGATTACTTTGCGGCCTTCCGCGCTCAAAAAATGTGCAGTCTCCGAATGAGATACTCAAGTTTTCCTCATGTACCTCCGCGCCCGAATTTCCAACCGCCATCGCGATGCGCCCCCAGTTTGGGTCTTCGCCGAAAAAGGCCGTCTTCACAAGAACCGATTCCGATATTTTCCTCGCCACGAGTTCGGCCTCGCCGTCGTTCCTGGCGTTTACAACGCGCACGCGTATAAATTTTGTCGCGCCCTCCCCGTCCCGCACGATCTGTTCGGAAAGTTTTTCCATGAGAGAGCAAAGCGCGTTTTTGAATGAATCAAGATCGCCCTGAGCGCTTATGGGCCCGGGCGATTTTGGAGAGAGTATTATTGCGGAATCGTTGGTTGACGTATCGCCGTCACTAGTGCTTCGGATAAGCGTAACTCCGGCAGCCCATTCAAATATTCCTCTGAGCCGATCGGGCGCTACAGGCGCGTTGGTTAAAAAGAATGACAAAAGTGTTGCCATGTTGGGAGCGATCATTCCGGCTCCCTTTGCCGTACCCGCTATGATGAATTTGCCCAAAGATGTATCAAATGATACGGCGCAGCGCTTGGGGACTGTGTCGGTTGTCATAATGGCCCGGCTTATAAGCTCACCGTTTTTTGCGGAGAGAGATGATAGCAGTTTGTCATGAGATAACGACATTTTTTCTTCGGGCAATTGGACTCCTATTATGCCGGTTGAACACATGAGCACGGAGTGCTCATGGACGCCGAGTTTTTCGGCGATATCGCCGGCAAGGAAACGGGCTGTGTTATAGCCCTGCCGGCCGGTACAGGCGTTGGCATTGGTTGAGTTGACTATCACTGCCTTTATGGGCGACTCGATGCGCTCTCTGCAGAGGCGCACCGGAGCCGCGGCAAGGGAGTTGGATGTGAAGACGCCGGCGGCGCTGCACATCTGTTCGGAGGCAATCAGGGCGTAGTCGAGCCTGTTTGTGTACCTTATGCCGCACTCAAGGGCGGAGAACTTGAATCCCGGAACGTTCTCCAAACCGCCTTCTAAAAAGTTCATCTTTATTCTCCTGTTTTATTTAAACAGATCTACATTCTACACCAATCAGATTACATACTAAAATCATGTGACGGTCTATTGTAAATAGCCCTAAATTATTTTGTCTTGCATTTTGTGCAATTGCTATATCCAATAAACCCAATTTATTAATCCCATTTTTTAAACTTTGAATTTGTATTTCTATTATTTCATCCCAATCTATATTTAATTCCAATACTTCAATACCGGACAGACATTCGATCAATTCTAATTCTTTTTTAAGCTGAGCCGAAGGTACTAATTCAGCCAATATTATTTTATTCATAAATACATTATTATTAATCAATAATTCAGAAACAGAATCAAAATAATTCTTTCTGTTAAAAAATTCAATCCAGATATTACTATCAATAATGTAATTCATTGTCTTTTTCGTGTAATATTTAAATCAACATCCAATTTCACTTTTCCGGCCATTTCAATCAGTTTTATTCTTTTTCGAGATTGGATGACTTGTTTTAAAGCTTCATTAATAGTTGCGGTTTTTGTTGTTTCTCCGGTCCATTTCATTGCATCCCTTAATAAAATTTCATCTAAATCAAGTGTTGTTCTCATAAGAATACCTCTATGCATAGAGCATACATTATATGTTATGCATTGTCAATAGGAATTTTTGTCTTTGTATATTTTTTTATTGGTAGCGGCGGTGCGGGTTAGCTTATTGTAAAACTCTGCACAGGAGTTTGCCCCCCAATGAGACATAAAAGCGGCTAATGCACTTGTTTGGCGCGGCACAATAACATGCGGCTCCGCATAACCGGTTTGCAATAAATTAATGTTTGACATAAAA
>JAITPE010000073.1 GCA_031289575.1 Spirochaetia bacterium
CAATGCCGGCGGCATAACTGGAAGCCGCGCCGGCTGGATGAAGGTCAATCCGCACTCCGTTCTTCCAGTAGCAAGCCTTGTAGTCGGCGGTATCGTAATAGGCGCCGGAAATATAGACATCGCTTCCGGATACAACAATAGCGCCGGCATAACTTGAAGTCGCGCCGGCTGGATGAAGATCAATCCGCACCCCGTTCTTCCAGTAACAAGCATTGTCGTTGGTACCATCGCAATAGCATCCGGAGCTATAAACATCACATCCGGATACAAGCATAGTGTCGACATAACTTGAAGTTGCGCCGGTTGGAATGGAAAGATCTGTCCGTATTCCGTTCTTCCAGTAGCAGGCTTGGGAATTGATAGCGCCGGCGTTATATGACCCGGCTATATAAATATCTCTCCTCACCGACATCGCCTATTTTTTTTAACACTATTATAGTGTATATAAAAGGACGGGTAATGCCCGTACATTGCCTGGCTGCCGCTGCGGCTCAGTGAAAAGCAATAGTCCAAAAGGTTATCCGTATGTATGTATGTATGTATGTATGTATGTATGTATGTATGTATGTATGTATGTATGTATGTATGTATGTATGTATGTATGTATGTACTCTACTATGGAGTAAGCTGTGAGGTTACTCCTGACGGTTTGTTTTGGTTTTGTAATGTCTGCTGTTTTCATTACCGTTCGGCAAGCCGTTTTAGTTTGACGCTATATATTACGATACACATACACATATTGGAGTCGGAAGTCAAGCAAAAAAGAGCCGGCGGAAAAAAACTGCGTTTTTTTGCCGTACAGTCACAGAATCCATAAATGAAACATTTAATTTATGTTGACAATATGCGTACGATATGATATGCTCTGCCTCAGCATAGTAAAGGAGGATTACAAATGTCCATTACCAATATCAATATACGTGTCGATAGCGATATCAAGAATGAGGCACAGGAAGTTTTCACCTTGCTGGGACTTGACATGACCACCGCGATTAATATTTTCCTGCGCCAATCCATCCGCCAAAAGGGTATTCCTTTTGCCCTGTCTGCAGAAACCGCGAAAAAAACACTCAAACCAGGCTGCATGAAAGGCCAAATATGGATGTCTGACGATTTTGACGCGCCTCTTGAGGACTTCGCGGATTATATGGAATGAAATATCTATTAGATACACATATAATCCTATGGTTTTTGGATGACGCCGACCGGTTGTCTAAGACGGCGTTTAGCATTATTATTGAGCCTGCAAATGAAAAATATGTGAGTATTGTTTCGGCGTGATAGAATGCTTGTGGCGGCTGCAATATCCGAAAACATGAGCCTGATTACGGCGGACGCAAACATTCGTCTTCATGACATTGATTGTATTTGGTGAAATGTAGAGACACTAATAATAAAAAACACCGGCCGCACGCTTTATGCTTGAATTTTAAAGGTACTGTGTTAGCTTTGTCCGGCTTTGGTTCGGCCTGCTTTAAAGAACGGTAAAAGAGGAAAATGGGCGAAGAAATAACTCAAAAAATACAGCAATTGCTCCTCATGCACGACACTATTCCCCAGGAAGTTATTGATAAAAAGAATATCAAGCTGGGGCTGCGGAACGCCGACGGCAGCGGCGTAAAGGTAGGCATAACTGCAAAGGGCACCTGTATCGGCTATGACATGATCGAGAAAGACGGAAAGCGCGTCAAACAGCCGCTGCCCGGCAAGCTGTTTTACGCCAACCGCGATGTCGAGAAGATCATAAGCGGCCTCGAATTGGAAAAGCGTTTCGGCTACGAGGAGGTTGTTTTTCTTCTTTTAAGCGGTGAACTGCCGAACGAAACCGAACTGGAGCAGTTCAAAGACGAGATCGGCAGAAGAAGAAAACTCACAAGGGCGGAGAGAAACATTCTTGTTCAGGAAGCCGAGAATTACAATCAGATATATGTCCTCCACAGCGCCATCGCGCATTTGGGAAGATGCGATGTGGCGGCCGATTCTTCTAATCTGGGTGATATTATAAACCAGTGTATCAACATCATCGCCAAGCTTCCCACCATGATAACAAGCGGCTATAATTTTACCCGGTTCAAAAACGGCGGCGATCTCATTATGGTCGTGCCCGATGAGGATATGTGCACAGCCGAAAATTTTCTCTACATGATAAACGGCGAAAAGCCGGATACCTATGACGCAATGCTTTTTGATAAACTGCTCATCCTTCACGCCGAACACGGAGGCGGAAGCAATTCAACCTTTGTGGTGCGCACCGTAGCCTCGAGCGGGGCGAATACATATATGGCCTTGGGCGCCGGCGTCTCATCTTTGAGCGGCCACCTGCATTTCGGCTCCGACCAGTCGGTTATTGAAATGATGCGCGCCATGAAGAAGAAGCTGAAAAAAACCGACAGAGAGAAGGATGTGCGCAATTATATTCTCTCCATTCTTGATAAAAAATCCGGCGACCGCTCTGGGCAGCTTCACGGTTTCGGTCACGCCGTATACACAATATCTGACCCGCGTTCCATAATACTTAAAAATTACGCCGATGAGTACTCCCGCCAAAAGGGAAGAATTGAGGATTTTCATCTCTTTGCAATGGTCGAAGAGATGGGATCAGAAATCCTGAGCGAGAGATTCAACACTCCTATATGCGCGAATGTCGATTTTTATTCCGCGCTGCTTTATAATCTCATGGGAATTCCGGATGATCTTTTTACGCCGATATTTGCCATGGCGAGAATGGCCGGGTGGTCATCGCACCGCATTGAGCAAAGACAGGAGGGCAAGATTATACGCCCGGCTTACATAATGCCCGACAACTACCTCAAGGAGTACCCGCTCAACAGGAAATAAGCCGCACAGGAAGCAATCCATTGGGTGTAAGCATTCATATAGAAGCGAAGCGGCTTTTCAGCCTTTCCATTAGGCTGACCGGATCCACAACAAAAACTCTTGCGCCGCCTATAACATCAATAAAACCTATTTCATTGTTGAAACGCGGCACAATGTGCTGGTGAATATGCGCAATGCTGGCCCCACTTCCGTTTCCTATGTTGTAGCCTATGTTGAATCCGGACGGATTAAATTCTTCCCTGATAATTTTTATTGCCTTAACAGTGAGCCTGTGTATATCGGCCGCTTCCTCATCCGTGAGTTCCGTGATATCCTCAATGTGCCGGCTTGGGTAGATCATGATGTGCCCGGGATTAAACGGATATAAATTAATAGTTATGATTGCCGACTCATCGCGGTACAGTTCAAGTGAGCGCACCTCTTCGACGTTGTCGCGCAGCGCGCACAGTATGCAGTTTACATCAGGCTTTTTGCCGTGAACGTATTCTATTTTTTCTGTATTAAAGAGATACTTTTTTACAAATTCAATATCCATGCCCGCCCGCTCTTGAGTATGCTATAGATTGATTCCCGCAAATCTGACAAGGATGTGGAGTATAACACAGGAATAGATTCCTGCCGCTACATCATCAATCAGGATTCCAAGGCCGCCCTTCAGGTTCTGAAGCTGATATATAGGGAAGGGCTTCCATACGTCCATGATTCTGAATAAAACAAAACCGGCTGCCGCGGCCTTCCAACTGTATGGAAGAAATAGCATGGTAACCCAGTAGCCTATGATTTCATCCCAGACTACCGGGCCCGGATCTTTTTCCTTGAAGAAGATTTCGCCCCAGTCGCAGATGCGTACCGACGGATAGAGAAGAATCAGCACAATCGCGAGATTGACTCCCCAGTGAATGTTGGGCCCAAAGACAATGTATTCGATAAAATAGAGCAGCATTCCGACGGCGGTCCCTGCCGTGCCCGGAGCAAACGGTGAGTAGCCTGAGAAAAAACCCGTAAAGAGAAATCTTTTGAGCCTCATATCTTTTCCTTCTTTTGTTGATTTTTTTGCTGTATTTTTGTCGGAATAAAGAGCTCCCAGTTTGTGTACAGGTAGCGTATTCCGGAAATCGCGGTAAATATGGTTACGGCGAGCATTATCCAGTACGGAATGGACTCATGGGCGGCGAAGATCTTGCCTCTTTTTGCCATATAGATCATGATTATGATGACGATGGATATCATTTGAAAGGCCGTCTTTATTTTTCCAAGACGGCTTGTGCGAAGCTGTTTGTTCTTTTTGATGGCAAGCATTCTCATGTAGGTCAGGAGAAAATCCCGGCCCGCAATGATGAAGATCATCCACATATCGAATATCTCGAACCCGGAATCTAATATAATAATGGCAATAATGGCGGATATCACAAGGCATTTGTCGGCGAGCGGGTCTATGAACGCGCCAAATTCGGATTCCTGCTTGAGCTTTCTGGCGCTCCAGCCGTCGAGCATATCGGTAAACGAGGCGAAAATGAATACTATGAGCGCAATGAGGCAGCCGTCAAAAGTTTTTCTTGAAAGAAAGTATATGAATATTGGAATTAAAACAACCCTTGAAAAGGACAAAATAGTTGGTACATTCCATATAATTTTAGGGAGCTTCAATATATTCTCCGATTAAGTCGTACTCTGCGGCATCTGTAACAATCGCTTTAACGATAGAATTAAGTACATTCTTTTTTGAAGTCAAGTAAAAAATTCCGTCAACCTCCGGAGCGTCAAATTCGGTTCTTCCCGCGTATGTAGTCTCATCAATCTGTTCCTCAACCAGAACGTTTACGGTTTCACCAATTGTGTTTGTTAGTATTTCAAGTGATATGCTTTGCTGCGTTTTCATGAGCTTTGCGTAGCGTTTTTTTGCCTCCGCAAGGCTCACCCGCGCGGCAGGAGAAGCTGCCGCGCGGGTGCCCTCCTCGGGCGAATAGATGAACGCGCCGACGCGGTC
>JAITPE010000094.1 GCA_031289575.1 Spirochaetia bacterium
ATATTCCCTTGGTGACCGCGGAAGACGCTGTTTATTTTACCTATGATGGAATTGTCATGCATCCTCGATACTCTCCAGAGCAGCATTTATGGGTGAACTGTCTGCGTAAAAATGGCAAAGATATAAAATTTTCTTACCAGAGGGACGTAAGCGGAAAAGCAATAAATGATACCGAACAATATTTCGTGTCAAATTTCATATTCATTTCTTGGCCGCAATTTAATTTAAGACCGCCAAAAAAGTTTAATGATTATTTAAAAAATGATTACGATACTTGCATAACGCATTACGACTACGCCGTTCTTTACAAAAAATATCTCGACTGCGGTCAGTTGCTGCCGGCAATAGATGAAGAGCGCGAAATCATAAGAAAAAAAAGAAAGAGGCGTGTTTCTAACATTTACTTAATCCGTAAAACGCGCAATGGATTACGTTGTTGGAAAGAAAACGGTTTGTATTACACAATACGTCTCTTTATAAAGAAAGTCTTGCGAAAAATTGGAGCGCTAAAATGATTACCCCACACGATATTTCCCTCGTAGTTCAGGGAGCCCTTGACCGAAAGGATACTCCAAAGTGCCTGCGCAGTATTCGCGAGTCTCTTCCTGGTGCGGAAATTATTCTCTCCACTTGGGAAGGGAGCGATGTTTCCTCTCTGGATTACGATGTGCTTGTGTTAAACAAAGACCCAGGTTCGGCTTTTCAGGATATCCGCAGAAAAGCGCGCGCCAACATTAACCGGCAGCTTGTCTCCACACAGAACGGCATTGCAAAGGCTTCCCGTAAATATATTATGAAGCTAAGGTCGGATTTAATCCTCAGCGGGGCCGGCTTTCTTTGGTATTTTGACAAGTTTCCGTTTAGGGATTCCAGCTTACATTTTCTTGCAGAACGCATCATGGTTCCTACTGTTTTTTCGCGGCTTGCGTCTAGTCAGAGAGGCCTTTACGAATTTTCCACTCCGTTCCATGTCAGCGACTGGTGGTTCTTTGGTTTGGCAGATGATATACGTTCTTATTTTGAACAAACACAGCTGGTAAACCTTACAGAATATTCTAATTATAAAAATCTTCGGCATCCGGAAAAGCGCCCTTATCCGCATCTTTTACTCCGCTATTCACCCGAACAATATTTGTGCTATAGTTTTTTCAAACGCCATATACCCAATCTGCGTTTTGATGACTGGACCGATTTTGACGAAGAGAACAACAACGAATCAATGAAACTGCTTGCGAACAATTTTATTTTCCTCGACCCGTGCCAACACATGATTGCATGCACAAAATACAAGCAAGCTAAGCCTTACGATATACCCGGCTGCATGACATTCGACAAATTTCTTGGCTTATACAATGAATTTGCGATTCCGGGCGGGCTTGCGTCCGCAAGCCCTGACTCGCTTGTCTCAACAAACCGCATGCTGGCCGATTGCCTAATCTCTTATGTGAACGGCCTGACAGACGAACTGACAGAAAAATACGAAACAGACATTGGCTATCGCTTTGGCCGCGCCCTTTTTTGGCTGCCGCGCAGTGTTTACCGTTTCTTCCCGTATCTTTCGAACAACGGCGTACGCCTCACCGCAAAATATATTTTGCGTAAATTGACAAATGGGTTATTGGCGCGGCGGCCGGGCTGATAATGCTGATAGGCGTTATGTAGTCCTGAATGCCGATGGGTAGCTTTTTCATTGGTTGGCCTCAGAGCCTTAGCAGCACAGCAAGCCCCTCAAGTATTTTCCGCGAGGACTGTGACATGGCAAGCCCGCCTATTGCGGCAAGGGCCTCGTCTATGAGCGAGGCCTGTTTCTCTTTTGTGAAGTCAAGGCCCCCGCTTGAAACAATCGCGCTTCGAATACCGGCAGCGTCGGTCTTGCTCTTTTTGAGTGAAAGAAATTTTTGTGTAAAATCATCCCGCTTTTTTCCCTGCAGCCGTTCAATCGTGTTTCGGATAAGCAGGGTATATTTGCCCTCGTTTATGTCGGAATCGGACGGTTTGCCGGTTTCCTCTTCGCTGCCGAACACGCCAAGAATGTCGTCCCGTATCTGGAAGGCGAGCCCAAGCGGAATGGCAAATTTTTCTATGGCTTTCTTTTCACTAATCGGGCCCGTAGTCGCCAAAACATTCCCCATGAGCAGCGGATAACAAACCGTATAATACGCCGTCTTCATAAGGCTTATATCAAGCGGAATATTCTCTTCCGGCGAAATCGCTTTGGCCTTGCTGTTTAAAATATCCAATATTTGCCCCCACGCGGTCATCTCGTATGTTTCGGCAAAAACAGACAGGAAGCGCCTCCGCGCCCTGTTGCAAATATCGGCCGCTGCCGTAAGTTCAAGCGCGTTGGAAAAAAGAACATCCGCGGCTATTACCGCGACATCGGCGCCTATATTTTTATTGTATGTCAGCGGCGCGTAGCGTCCGGTTATAATGTGCATGGCCTTTTCGCCGCGCCTTGTATCGGATTTATCTATAATGTCATCCTGAATCAAAAGAAATGAGTGCATCATCTCAAGCGCGGCTGCGGGAAGCGCCATTTCGTTTCGGGCTTTCTTTCCTTTTTTGTAGCCCTCGTAAGATGCCAAAAGCAGAATGGGGCGCAGCCGCTTGCCCTTGCGCAGACAGTACGACGCAATATCGGCGTATATCTCTTTCATAAAGGGGCGGTCTGCGTTTTTAATTTTGCGGTCGTAGAAATCTTTTATGATGCCGTCTATCAAAGGAATGATCTCAGCGGCGAATGAGTTGAAAGCGTTCTGCATATTGTTCTCCGAAGTTTATTCTCTCCGGGCTGTGCTGTGCGGTCAAGGAAATTATTTTTTTCATACTTTCTCATAAATGAGTACTTCTTCATCCCTTATTTCTTGATAAAAAGATTCTCGCATATTTTTTGTCAATATAACGTCTGCCGATTTTCCCAATGCATCTTCCAAGTCAAGACGCAGAGCGGCAATGTCATACAGGGTGCGGATATTCCCGCCAACTATGCGAAAATCTAAGTCACTATCCTCTGTCGCATTTCCGCGCGCGTATGATCCAAATAAATAAACGCTGCTAATTGCGTATTTTTGCGCGATAGTTCCCACAACTTCCTCAATTTTGTCTTGATTAAGCATATTTCATATCTCCAATTTATCAAACACACTATCGCTCATTGGCTTCATCCCTATTAAACACGAAACTTTTTGTGTCTATGCTCACTGCATCAAACACAAAACGTTTATCGCCTTTTTTTTGTTCAGTTTGAAATAAGATAATTTTCACATGAGATTGATAAATCTTGTTACGAATATTCTCCGGTACTGTAATAGTACCATTGTCATAAAGAGCTTCAAATTCAAATGCTTGCATATTCATAAAACCTCCAATTTCTATATAAACATTTTGGCGCTGTTCGGCAAGCAGGTTTTGGCCTAATCAAGAAAATTATCGCGAAAATAAAAAGGGGATTACTGTTTTCATTGTAATCCCCTTTTTTGTGTTTTTGTTTGCGGGTGTAGACGTTTTTGGGAATCTCTGTTTTCGGAGGCTTCCGAATGTCAAGCCGCAGGCCTGTGCGTAAATAACGAATCTTCTTGTTCATGATCTCCTCCATTGAGTTAAGTAATTTTGCCGCATTCTCCGGCATGCCGCGCCAAGGTCAAATATTTTTTTCTCCGTCATTTGTTAAAATTACGCCGTAGAGCTCCGGGCGGCGGTCCCGGAAAAGCCCCCATTCTATGCGGCGGGCGCGGCATTCGTCAAGATCGAACTCCGCGCTTATAAGCGTTTCCTCATCTCTGCCGGCCTCCTTTATGATTTCACCGGTAACGTCTGTTATAAAAGAAGATCCATAGAAGTTGACTGATGAGCCCTCCATTGCCTCGATACCTGTTCTGTTAGAAACAACAACAGGCAGCATGTTACAGGCCGAATGCCCTGTCATGCAGCGCTGCCAGTGCGCCTTTGAGTCGATCGAGGGATTCTCCGGCTCCGAGCCTATGGCCGTAGGGTAGAGCAGAATTTCGGCGCCCAAAAGCGCCATGCAGCGCGCCGCTTCGGGAAACCACTGATCCCAGCAGATACCGGCTCCTATTTTCCCGTACTTTGTGTTCCATACCTTGAAGCCGGTATCGCCCGGATTAAAGTAGAATTTCTCCTCGTAACCGGGACCGGTTGGAATGTGACTCTTCCTGTATACGCCCAGCAGCGTTCCATCGGCGTCAATCAGCGCGAGAGAGTTGTAGAGCGCGTTGTTCTTCTTCTCGTAAAAACTCACAGGCAGAACAACGCCGAGCTCCGACGCGAGTTTTTGAAAATGCCTCACCACGCTGCTTTCTTCAAGCTCGCTCGCGCAGCGCAAAAACTCGGCTTTTTCTTTTTGGCAAAAATACAGCGTGGAGAACAGTTCCTGCAGCAGAATTATCCGCGAGCCCTGCTTCGCCGCCTCGCGCACAAGCCCTTCCGCTTTCGCAATATTTTTGGAAACATCATCCGAGCACTTCATTTGAACGGCACATGCGCGTACAATTCTCATTTCGCGTTTATCCCCTTGGGCATTTGCTGAGTAA
>JAITPE010000112.1 GCA_031289575.1 Spirochaetia bacterium
TACTACAGGGCGCTTGCGAACAGTTCGTCCGAAAAACTGCTTGGCGATGACGGCGCCGCAATTGACCGCTTGGTACGCACGGCCGGCATTCGAAGCGCAGCGGCAAAAATAATGGGTACGCTCGACAATAAGTACAAGACCTACCTCGATTCTTACGCGGCCGGAATAAACAAGGCAAAGGCCGGCTGGAAAAGATTCCTGCCGGGCGGCGTCATAAGCAGGCCGTGGGAGAGCCGTGACATCACGGCTGTTTTGCTCCTGCGCGAATGGTGCAACGCGTTCTTAAACAACACCGAGCTCATGTTTCCCCTGCATCAATCGGCGGGCGTTTATCAAGTCAGAGAGATTATACCTTCCGGCCTGCAGTTTTTTTACAATGATGAGCAAGTCGAGAGCGTAGCCCTTCTCAAGAGAATAAAGAGACTCGTAGAGGATAAGGTCGGATTCTTCTGCCGCGGCTACGCCTTTTCTCTTCCGGCGGACAAAACAAATGCCGGAAGCATAAGCGCCTTCAGCTTTCAGAGCCGCTATTCCCTGTATCCGGAGTGGTACCCTGTTTACATTAAATGCGCCGGCTTATCCATTCAAGGCATAACATGCGCCGGACTGCCGTTCATTCTCTCTGGCAAAAACAAAAATATTTCCTTTTACGGAATGAGCCTTGATATAGACACGCAGGATTTTATTTCCGAGGATGTTACGACAGACCACGGCCTTGCAAAGTACTGGAGCGGCGGATGGAAAGAATTTTTGCCAGTACCTGAGCCGCGCTTTGCAGAGGAAAAACACGATATTGTATACCGTACCGCTGCGGGGCCCGTGCTCAACGATGTGTTCGGAGAAACCGAATACCGCGGGCATGTTGTAACCATGAAGCATCTGCTTCCGGGCACGGCCTATGTGGCGTCCCTTTTTGAAATTCCGCTGTGCAGGAACACGGAAGAGGCGGCGAGGAACGTGCGGAGCGCGGACTCGCTGCCGCGGGTTTACCTTATATGCGGGGATGACCGGCAGTCTGTTCTTTTGAGCGGCATGTTTCCGGCGAGGCCCCGCAGGGAGAATGTTATTTCTACGGTTTATGCAGGCAATTGGAACGGAATCATCAACCTCGGCGGAGCCGCACAAGGAGGAGCGAAGTATGGACTCGCCGCAAGCGGCTTTACGGAATTGCTGCCGCCTGGAATAAGGGAGCATTCCGCGCCGACCGACAAGTACATCAAAAGATTGGATAATCTCATATACAAATCCTCTTTAAACGAAAAGACATCGCCGGATTCTTTGAAAAAAATTCTCACCGATACAATTATACCCGACGCGGAACTATTTATTCCGCTTTTCATCAGAAATTTGGAATCCGCTCCGATTACATCGGCAAGGATGTCACGAATATACTTCAGCCAGTGGAATTACAGCGCCGACGCAAATTCAGTTTCGCCTACGCTGTTTTACTCAATCATCATGAACTATATAAACGAGACGTTTATTGATGAGCCCGGCTTTGATGTTGATGATCTCATCAAGAACTATCCGTTAGTTTTGGATTCATTCTACAAGATGGCGATGAACCGCTCGTCCTACTTCGACAATAAAAAAACAAACAATATATTTGAATCCTCCGAAGAGATATTCGACAAGGCGTTTCTAAAAACGCTGCGGGAACTCAGCCGCAAAATGGGGCCGGTTATGGACGAGTGGAAATGGAAAACAATCCACAAGAACAGCTACACAGTTCCCTTTAAGCTGCCCTTCCTGTCAAATATTATGGCCGGTGAAAAAAAGGATTTTGCCTCATCAGGAGGGAGCTCCACAATTTTTAACGGCAGCGCCGGAGCGGATTTGCGGCCGGAATACAGCTCGGCGCTCATGGGATTTTTCACCGCGTCGGAGGCGGAAATGGCAATGGATTTTTCGCTTTCAATACATCCTATGGCGAAATTCAGCGGGAGCGGAGATTTTACGATGTTTGAAAATATTAAGCCGGAACACATTTCCGTCATAAGGAAAAGATAGAGCGGCGCTTATTCCGGCGGAAGCGACTTGAGTATTAGTCCGGCATCCTTGGCGCTTATATTGATTCCGTAAATTTCGCTGTAAAACTTCTGCATTTCCTTTACCATGTCCCAATCGGCAAAGAGTTTCGGGTGAAATATCTTGGCAAGATAAAGCGGCAAAAGGGCTGTTTCGCAGCTTGTCATATCCCAGTAGAAAATACCTGACGGCACATTATGCACACTGCCGGCCTTTACGGCTTTCATTGTTTCAAGTCCGCGGAGGTTGTTGCGTTTAGTAGACATCATTCCTATCATGATTATATCCGGATCCCAGCCTATGAGCTGCTCGCGGCTTGTTTCGGCAAAGTAGACTTTAAAATTCTTGGGTAAATAAACTCCGCCGGCCGCTTCGGTATACCAGTGCATTATGGTATTGCCGCCCTGTGTGCCGAGTATATTTTCGTTTTTTCCGTAGTACACCCTCGGCTTGTTTTTTTCCTGGATTTTTGAAACGACGGCCCTTACACGGTTAGTGATGTTGAGCAGATAGGCGCAGTATTTTTCGGCCTTGACCTTCGCGTCTCCGCCAAGGAGCTCGGCAAAAACGCGCACCTGTTTTTGCTGATCGGCTATGTACGCGTCAATGTTTGGCGGAACATAGGATTGATCGAAGGGACAGAACATCGCTATTTTCCCCTTCTCCATTTCCGGAAGGTTGTAACGCCCTTTTGGAATAATGACAAGATCAATCCCAAGTTTAATCAGCCTTTCCGGATCAGGAGCGGTACCCATAGTAAAAGTCGCTATGTTCGCCAACTCGGGGTAAAACTTTTTGGCCCAGCGGGTAGTTGTAGCGGGGATCAGCGCAATACGGCTGCCGCGGCTCATCATAATAATTTTGTCATAAGCCGGGTGCCACAGGCAGGCGATCCGGCTTGGCTCAAGCGGAATTTCCACCTTGGTGCCGTCCGGCTCTGTTACAATGCGGGTGCCGGCAGCGTACAGTGAGATTGCTATAAATGCTATAAAAAGGAACGCGGCTGCTATTTTTTTCATGTTTTTTTCCTCGGATCAGAGCGGCGGCAGGCACTTGAGTATTCTCCCGGCCTCATCAAAGGAAACAATTTTGCCGCACGCCTCTTTATAAAAATTAACTATCTCGGTTTTCATATCCCAGTCCGCGAATACATCGGGGTGAACAATCTTCGCCATGTATATTATGAGCAGAATCGCCTCTCTGCTCGCGTGATCCCACGCGAGGACAGTCCTTGGTATAGGAA
>JAITPE010000197.1 GCA_031289575.1 Spirochaetia bacterium
CGAGCCCGCGTGCTGAATGTTCTTGAGATACCCGCTTACAGCCGGGCTCGTCTCCTCGCGCAGCGCGAGTTCGCTTATGCCTATGATCGCGTTCATGGGCGTGCGTATCTCGTGGCTTACGGTTGATAAAAATAATCCCTTTGCGGCATTGGCCGACTGGCTTTGAAGCGCCTTTTTGCGGTAAAGAACCATCATGGCCCATCCCGACATAATCGAAAAAATTACCGCGGCGGTTTGAATGATATAGCGGTTCAGTGTGACTTTGCGCTGCTTAATAATCAATTCATCGCTTATATCAACGCCGGCCACACAGCTCACGCGGCCCTTGCTGTCAAAAACCGGCGCAAGCGCCGACAGCAAGCCGTCCATGGTTGGGCTGTACTCTCCCAAATCGGTTGTGAACGGCTGCCCCGAAAGCGCGAGAAGGGCAAGGTCTTCCATTTCAAAAAAGTTATCCGGCCCCAGGCTATCCTCGGTGTCGTTATCTATAATGTACTGTATGCGGTTGTCGCCGTTATCACGCCAGTAGTACACATAGAGCACCTGATGTTCCTTCGCGAAAGACATCAAGCGCTGCCGCAGCCTTTCGTATGAAGGATTCTCCGTGTCGGCTTTGGTACGGTAAACATCTAATTCTTCGGCGGAAAGAAGATGCGAAGCGGCAGCCGCCGCCGATGTAAGATGACTCTTGATAGACTGCTCCATCATTTCTACGCTGCGCCGCGCGGAAATATTTGCGGTAATGGATATTATAATAACCAACAGTGAAGAAACAAAAAAAAGAAATAAAACAATATTATTTTTTAAAAACAGTTTCATACCGGAACAGTTATTGTTTAAATATTTCCATATTGGACGCCTTATTTTTCCGCGGGCCGTGATGAAACACGGAGAAAAAAATGAAAGCCGCGATAAACAAAACAGCCGCGAACAGAAGTACAGCCTGTATGTACCCGCCGAAGCGCGAATAGAATGTGCTGTGGTTCAGGCCGAAATCAATATCGCCGGCAAAGGAACCCTTCCGCAGTATGGGCATGGAGGCCGTGATTCTTCCGTACGGGTCAACAAACGCGGAGTATCCTGTATTGCCTGCCCTTACTAACCAGATGCCGTTTTCAACGGCGCGGAAGACTTCGCCGGAAAAATGCTGCATATGTCCGCTGTAGGTTTTGCTCCAGCCGTCATTTGTTATATTTACAAAAAAATCGGCGCCCATTTCTTTATACCTGCGGCACAGCCTGTAAAAAATTCCCTCGTAGCAGATGAGCGGAGCGAATGCCCTGCCGTTTACACGAATAAGTTTTGGACTGCTCCCCGGCACGAAACTTGAACCGCCGAAATCGCTCGCTATATTGCCGATGAATCTTCCGATAAACGGAACGCCCGCGTACGGAAACCATTCCCCGAACGGAACCAAATTTATTTTGGAATAAGCGTCCACGGGTTCGCCCTCTCCGCTTATAAGGACGGCGTTATTCTGCGGGTAACGCATAGTGTAAAATCCCCGGCGCTCGCTTGTTACGCCGATTTCTCCTGTAAAGAGCGGCTTGTTTATTTCTTTTATATACGCGAAAAGTTCGCTCTCGTATTGGTTGATTCTCTCTTTTGCGTAATCAAAAGAAATCATCTCAAGCGTGGCCGATTCGGACCAGATAATCAGATCCGGAGATTTATCGAGCACATCGTTTGTGTATTCCTTCAATTCGGATAAGTAGCGCATGCGGTTCACTTCCCACCCGTCCCATGGATTAATGCACGATTGGGCTATTCCTATACGCATGTCTTTTTTTTCAGCGGAGGGCGATGATGAAAGCACGGCAAGCCCGCAGATATTAATCACGATTACAAGAACAACGGTCAGCGCGGCGCGGATGAAGATGACGCTCCTTGGCGAAAATTTTTTCTCCGCCAAATACAGGCGCAAGACCTGGGAGAGCGAGTACGATGTGAAAATGATTAAAAAATTAATGCCCACAACTCCAATGACAGAGGCTGACTGAATAAATGCTGTTGAGGTATACTGCGAGTGGGCAACGTTGGTCCATGGAAAAGCAAGATATCCGACAGATTGAATCCAATCCATGAAACACCACATTACCGGATAAATGAGAAACCGCAGCCGGGGCATGCGTCTTGATATAAGTTCCGCCGCAAAAATCTTGAGGGCGAAAAAAACAGAAAGGCACGGCATGAGAAAACAAACGATAAGCAGGTAGCCGGCGGTTTGGTCGCCCGCGAAAAAACCTATCCACTGGTAGGTGAGAAAATTCCCCAGGAGTCCGGCCAAAAACGATGCTATATATACCTGCTTGAGGCTTTTCCCCTGCACATACACAAAAAGCGGGATCATGAATATCCAGGCGAAAAAAGCAAAACCTTTGAATATTAAAATATCAAAGCTGGGAAAAGATAGAAACATCAAAAGTCCGGTCAGAAGATAGTAGTGGTTACGGCAAAAGTCCTTAAGTTTATCCATTTGTCCCGCCTGCGCTGAAAAGCTGTTTACAGAGAACAGCCGAATCGCTCTTTATGTCAAGGACTTTAGGTCTTTTCGGCCTACCTTTTTTTAGGCAGGAAAATACGGAAACCCATTGTTTGCCGCAAAGCCACGCCTCCATATGACATAATCCGGCAAAAACCGCATTTTTTTTGCATTTCCAAAATTTTTTTCAAAAAATTTTTAATCAAATCGAATCTCGACACGTATACCTTATGTGCA
>JAITPE010000200.1 GCA_031289575.1 Spirochaetia bacterium
GATGTCCGACATCTTCGCGCGCGAAGCGGCAATGGTTTTGGCCGGCAACGGAATCGGCGTTCATTTTTTTGATGACATCACACCAACGCCGCTGTGTTCGTTCGCCATAAGGGAATTGAAGGCGGCGGCCGGAATCGTTGTCACGGCAAGTCATAATCCGTCGGAGTACAACGGCTATAAGGTTTACTGGAACGACGGCGGACAGATTGTACCGCCGCACGACGAAAACATAATCGCCGAGGTCGAAAAAATTGATTCCATAAACTCCATTGCCAAAACAAACTTTGAGGAGGCGGCGGCCAAGGGACTCATCAAAATAATAGGCGAATCCATGACCGGTGTTTATATATCCAAACTCAAAGACTTTATGTTCCGCAAGGATGGCGAGAAGTCCAATATAAAAATCGTTTACTCGCCGCTGCACGGAACCGGCTACAAAATAGTTCCAAAGGTTCTTTCCCACTTCGGCTTTGACTCGGTACATTTGGAGAGCGAGCAGGCAAAGCCCGACGGTTCATTTCCTACGGTGAAATCTCCCAATCCGGAAGAGCCGGCCGCGCTGGAGCGATCAATAAAATTAGCCGAAAAGATAGACGCCGATATTGTTCTCGCCACAGACCCCGACTCGGACCGCATGGGGGTTGCCTTTAAAGACGCATCCGGAAAATTTATTTTAATAAACGGCAACCAAATAGGCGTAATGCTTGAGTACTACATTCTTTCAAGCCGCTCGCGCTCCGGAACTTTGCCAAAAAACGCGGCCGTGGTAAAGACAATTGTTACAAGCGAGCTGCAGCGGAATGTCGCCGCCGGATTCTCATGCCATGTTGAAGACGTTCTCACCGGCTTCAAATGGATTGCCGATAAAATGAAAACGTACGATGAAACGCGCTCGCACACATTTATTTTCGGCGGAGAGGAAAGCTACGGCTACCTTCCCCTTCCCTTTGTGCGCGATAAGGACGCGGTTGCGTCGTGCTGTTTCTTTGCCGATATGGCCGATAGCCTGCGCAAAAAAAATATGACTCTCAATGATTTCCTGAATGAAATATACCTGCGTTTCGGCTGCTACAGCGAAGGGCTGCATTCCATGACACTCAAGGGAATGGACGGCTTGGAAAAAATCGGCAAAATCATGAAGACATTCCGGCAAAATCCTCCGAAGGATTTTGCCGGAATACATGTCGGCGAGACAAGGGACTACCTGAACTTATCGGTAACCTCCGGCGATGGGAAGAAGAAACCGATTCCGGATTTGCCGGTATCGGACGTGCTGCAGTTTCTTCTTGCGGACGGCTCGCTTGTCACCATGAGGCCATCGGGCACTGAACCAAAAATAAAATTTTATATAAGCGTAAACGAAAAGGCCGAAAAAAACAGCCTCCCGACAGTAAAGGAAAATCTCGCAAAAAAAATTGAAACGCTCAAAAAGAGCCTCATTGAGTCTGTGGAAAGGATGTAATATATGCCCAAGCAGCAGATGTTGTTGGGACGGCTACTTGTTGACAGCAATGTTGTAACACAGGAGCAGCTCGATGAATGCCTTTTGGCCCAAAAGAATTCGCCTTTGCGCATAGGTGAAATCTTGGTGAGAAAAAACTATGCGGATGAAGAGCAGATACTCAACGCGCTCGCCAAGCTTTACGGCATCGACGCGTCGTCAAAAATTAATTTTGACGGCGCGGAACTCATGGGGCGCATCTCGCCCGCCTTCTTGAGCAAAAACATAATAGTTCCATTTAAGGCGGAGGGCAATGTAATTCATGTCGCGGTAGCGGACATGCTCAACATACTTCCCATTGACGATTTAAAGACAATTTTTCCGGGACGCGAATTTAAGCTTGTTCTTTCTACAAAAGATGAGATTGAGCGCCTTATACAATCGCATTTCGGCAGCGCAAAAAACGAAACAACCAATGATGTTATTGTGGATTTGGAAGAATCGGACTTTGAGATTCTCTCGAACAATTTTGAAGAAACAAAAGACATCATGGATATGGCAAATGACGCGCCTATCATACGGCTCGTCAACACCATGATAAGGCAGGCCGTAAATGACAGGGCAAGCGATATTCACATCGAACCCTATGAGAAGGATATTGCCGTGCGTTTCCGAATAGACGGAATACTCTACAAGATGTACAGTCCGCCCAAGAAATACCAAAACGCCATTATCTCGCGCATCAAGATAATGGCTAATCTCAACATCGCCGAAAACCGGCTGCCGCAGGACGGACGCATTCAGCTTAAAATCGCGGGCAAAGACATAGATATTCGAATATCGGTATTTCCAACATACTGGGGTGAACGGGTTGTTCTCCGCATTCTCAACAAGACCGATATTGACTTCAGCCTTGAGGGACTCGGCTTTGCTCCCGACACATTTGATATTTTCAACACGCTGATAAAAAAAACCAACGGAATAATTCTTGTAACAGGGCCCACAGGCAGCGGAAAGAGCACCACGCTTTACAGCGTTCTTGTTACGCTCAATACGGAAAAAGTAAATATACTTACGGTTGAGGATCCTATTGAGTACCAGCTCAGGGGAATCGGCCAAATGCAGGTGAAGCCGAAGATCGACCTCACGTTCGCCAATGGACTGCGCTCAATACTGCGCCAGGACCCCGACATTGTAATGATAGGAGAGATCCGCGACATAGAGACCGCGCAGATCGCCGTACAGTCAGCCCTTACGGGCCATCAGGTTTTTTCAACGCTGCATACCAATGACGCGGCAAGCGGAATAACGCGCCTTATCGACATGGGCATTGAGCCGTTTCTTATCGCATCATCGGTAAACGCGTTTATGGCGCAGCGCCTTGTGCGCAATATATGCCCGCACTGCAAGACGGCGTATAAACCGCCGGCAAAGGAACTCGCCGAGCTTGGGCTTAAACCATCGCAGTTGAAGAACGGCTCGCTCTTCAGAGGCAAGGGATGTGAGAAGTGCCTCAACACGGGGTATTCCGGCAGAAGCGGCATCTATGAGCTGCTTCCGATGTCCACGGATATCCGCAGACTCATTTTGACACACACAGATTCCGAGACCATAAAGGAACAGGCCCGCAAGGAGGGCATGAAAACTCTTCTTGAGGACGGACTTCAAAAGGCGGCAGGGGGAATCACAACCATTGAAGAAGTTATTAGGGTGAGCTGATGATATTTCAGTATCAAGCGCTGAACAGCAAGGGTGAAACCGTATCCGATTTTATAGACGCGCAGTCCGAAAACGCGGCGCTCGGCAGAATACGCGCGCTGGGACTGTATCCGGTAAAAATTTCTCATCAAAAAACAACCGGAGGCGGGGCCGGAATCAGAAGCCTGTTCGAACGCATCTCAGCAGAGATAAGCACAAAATTCAGCGCGAGGCAAAGCGGACTTTTTTCGCGGCAGCTCGCCACGCTATTGAAGGCCGGAATGCCGCTGCTCACGGCCATAAACGACATCATTGAACAGATAGAGAATAAACATTTTAGAAACGTCATAACCGATATAAGGGACAAGCTTGAGGAAGGAAGCTCCTTCTCAAGCGCTCTTGCGAGGCACAGCGTATTTTCCGAGATGTACATCAACATGGTACGCGTGGGCGAAAACTTAGGTTCGCTGGATCATGTAATGGAGCGCCTTGCGGAGCTGTCCGAAAAAGGAAACGCCATAAAGAGCAAGGTACGCTCGGCGCTCTACTACCCTGCGTTCATGCTGTGCTTCTCCGTTATCATAATAATATTTCTCTTGGTCAATGTAATTCCGTCAATAGCCGAGATGTTCCGCTCGCAGCAAAAGGATCTGCCATTGCCGACAAAGATTGTAATGGGCATGAGCGATTTTCTTGCCGGGTACTGGTTCATCATCCCGGTTCTCGTTATCGCCGCCATTTGGTTTTACAGGCGCTACGCGGCATCCAAAAAGGGACAGCGCAAAATAGACCAAATCAAGCTTAAGATTCCATTGTTCGGCGGGCTCTACAGAAAAATGACAGTGCTTCGATTTACACAAAATCTTGGAGTCCTCTTGGTGAACAAGGTAGACATCATTAAGTCGTTTGAGATTGTGCAAAAAATTGTAAACAATATTATAATAGAAGAAAAGATAGAAGAGGCCGCAAAAAAAGTACGCGAGGGTTCATCGGTCTCACAATCGCTCGGCAAATCGGATTTTTTGCCAAAAATGGTTTTGGGAATGATATCGGCCGGAGAATCAAGCGATAATTTAGACAACATGCTTATTAATATAGGCAGGGTCTATGAGTCCGAGCTCGACCTTACGATCTCGGCCCTCACAAGCCTCATAGAACCGTTGATTATAATATTCATGGGGCTCATAATAGGGCTGATTGTCATATCGGTCATGCTGCCTATTATGGAAATGAATATGCTGGTTCAGTAAGGGGGGCTCTTTAACGTTTTTATTATTTCATCAGCAGATATAAAAGATGTGTTCTTTTCTTTCTCTTCAAATTCAGCTATCACGTTTCTGTCAATTATATCCTCATACAATTCTTTTAACGAATATTTTATCAGTGTCGATTTATCCTGTTCATAAAAATTAGATAAAAATTCGATCATTTTTTCTTCGTTTTTGTTAAGCCTTAATGATATCACTGCCATTTTTGGTAGACATCCTCTCTTTTATCTAAAGCTACTACCCATACATCATTTTCATATAGGTAAAATATTGCCCGATATTTTCCTTTTCTTAATCGGTAATGCCAAGTCTTAACCGTAAGCTGAAGCATACGGTTAATAAAGTGCTGTCCCTGCGGGACAGAGGAGCAGGTAGCAAATTAAAATTAGGAGGGACGACTCAGAAAACAGGGAAGAGAAAGAAAATAGACTCAAAAGTCGG
>JAITPE010000220.1 GCA_031289575.1 Spirochaetia bacterium
TAAACTTACCGTGCAGATTGTTTTTCCCAAACCTGCTGAAGGAATCAAGCGGGACATTTTTCATCAAAAGAAGAGGCTCCTCGTTCTCACGACCAAAGGGCTCCGCAAGGCGCATGAGAGTCAAAAAATTTTTTGTGATATCCTCTTTTTGAATCTCCATATCTATATTTACAACAGGCTCCGCAGTGTCGAGCAAATCCATTGCCTTTGATACGCGCTCCAGAAGTACTTCAACATTCTCCTGCTTTATTGAAAATCCGAAGGCCTGCTGATGCCCGCCCATTCTCTCAAAGAGTTCGGTCATGGGCTTGACAACAGAGAGAAATTCAAAACCGGCTCCAGCGCGGCCCGAGCCCTTGACAATCCCCTCTTCCGGCTGGCTCACCAAAACAATCACCGGTTTTTGCGCGCTGTCGAGCAGCCTGTTTGCAATGAGGCCGGCCATGCCTTCGGGAATTCCCTCATACGAAGCCGTAACAAACTTGTTGCCGAAATAGCGCAGCTCGGCGTTTTCCACAGACTCGTTGATGATCTCCTTCCTTTCCTCGTTGATTTTGTGTATTCGATCTAAGACATCCACGCTGCCGGATATAAAAAAATCGGCGGTGAGGCCGGCATTGCCGAAACGTCCGGGGCTGTTCAGGAGCGGAGCGAGCTCCCAGCCGATTTTTTTTGAGTCAACCCTTCCGGGCCCCAGTATTTTGGCCAACCCGCTGTGCGTTGTTTTGCCGAGTTCGGTCAGTCCGCATGCGGTCAGAACTCGGTTTTCCCCGCGCAGCGGAACGATATCGGCAATATTTCCTATGGATACGAGTGAAAGCGCGTAGCTCATGAAGTCAAGAATTTTGGGGGAGCTTATTCTTTGAATCTCGAAGAAGATGGCTGTGAACATATCGAGTTTGTCCGCGCTTCGGGCAAGACCGAGAAGCGCGGACATGCCGCTGAGCGGAATGTCCTTGCCTGCGGCATGAAAGCCGGCAGGCAGAAGTCCGCTCAGCGTGTAGACTTTTCCGCCGGACATTTTTTCCTTCAGGGACGCGTTCTCGCATACAATGCTTACCGGAGCGCCGATAGAGGAAACATATTCGGCAGCCCTTGCGGGGCTGTCGAATGTTTTCCTTGCAAGCGGCAGCCCGTTTTTTACAGGCACCCCGGCAAGCGCGGAGGGCGTTTCGGCAAGCAGGAGAAATATTATATCGTACGAGGGCAGGTAGCTGAGCAGAAGGGCTAAGCAAAACTTGAACGCGACGCCCACTCCGGAAAGGTGCTTGTACGGGTAAGGGCATTCCTTTTGCATCGGGTTTATGATAACCGCATCGGGCAGGAGCTCATCCGGTTCATGGTGGTCGGTCACTATTACGTCAATGCCAAGAGAGCGGGCATAGGCTATTTCGCGGATGTCTCTGGTTCCGGAATCGGCGGTTATTATAAGCGCGCATCCTGCCGCGTGGAACTCATCAATCACGCTTGTTGTCAGCCCGTAGCTTTCGGCGTTTACCGGAAAGCGGGGAACAATATCGGACTGCTTGGAAAGTACATACTTGAGCAGCGTGAGCGATGTAAGGCCGTCAAGGTCGGAATCGGCGAATACGCCGATCCGTTTTTTTTCGGCAAGCGCGGCGCGCGCCAAAGTGACGGCATCCCTCATGCCCATGAGCAGAAAGGGATTCAGCATTCTTGACGGATGAGGATTAAGGAACTCATTTATTTCCTCCGGAGTCATGTATCCGCGGTTTACAATAAGCCTGACCAACTTTGCGTCTAAGGAAAGGCGCGCGGCGAGTTCTTTTACCAAGGATTCTTCCGGGTTTCTTATTTTCCAGTTTTGCTTCATTGCCTGTTAAGGAGCCTTTCTATGGCGCCGGCCGCCAAATAGTGCGCCTTCTCGTTTTGGTTCACGGGGATATTCTCAAGGCGGCATTCCGGAAAATCATTCATCAGCGCGCGCGCCTCTTCCAATTGCTTTGCGAGCTTAGGGTCATCGATACTTATTTCGTTGGAAAAATGACCGCGCACCGTATCGGAGCTTATTCTTATTTTGAGATCTTTTGTGCCGAAGAATCCGGCTATTTTAAGGGACTTGAGTATGCCGTAGTAAAGGGTCGAATACTTGCCGGATTTCCCTATGTACATGGAAACCTTCCCGAGCTGGCGCCCTTCTTCATCATGAATGACAACGCCTATGGCGGAATGCTTTGTCTTGCTGTCCGATTCGCCGGCGACATAGAATGTAAGGCTCGACTCCATGGGTACCGCCGCGAGTTCCGTGCCGGTAAGGAGCCTGTCTATGTCGGCATCGGCGGCGGAAAAAGAAGACGAAAGGGATGGTTTTCTCTTTATGATGATTTTCTTTCTCGCGGATGATTTATCAAGTGAGGCCATGAGAGAGCGCGCCTGTTTGATGATATCAAGAATATCGCCGTCTTCGCACGAGGCAAGCTCCGCTATTTTTTCAACCGGCTTTCCCTCGGAAAGAAGCTGTAAAACCCTGTCAATACTTGGAAGCATTGCCTACCCCTATGCTAAGCGTTCCGCCGCGGCGGAAATAACACTTTATTTTCAAAAGAATGAAACCGCGGCTACTCAAGCCTGTATATATACGAGCCGCAATTTGTGCAGATTACAACATTGCTCTCGTGCACGGCATCGGAGGCAAGGTACGATGGTATTTTAAAATTACACACTCCGCAGATCTCATTCGTCACCTCGCCCACAGCCTTGCCGTTTTTTGCCTTGAGGAGCTTGTCGAAACGGGGACGGTAAGCGCCGTCAAGAACGCCGAGAAGACTATCGTAGCTCTCCCTGTTCCGCGCTGCCGTTTCTTCGTTCAGCTTAATGCCGGCCTCAAGCTCCTCTATGGCCTTGCCGGTCACTGCTCTTTGGCTCTCGATCTCTTGCAGCATGGCGCGCAGGCGTTCATCCTCCTGCGCGAGAATGTCAATGAGAGAAATCAGCTCGCTCTCGAGATCGCCGTCTTCTTTCTTGAGCGCGTCTAATTCGGACTGAACCGCGTCGGTCTCGCGCTGGGTCTTAAGGAGATTTTTGCGATCCTCAAGTTTCTTTATTTTTTGGTCTAATTCGTTTAAGAGAAATTCCTTCTCTTTGATGGTCTTTCTGCGCTTGGCCGCGGTTTGGGTTAATTCGGAATACTCCGCTTCCCGCTCCCGCAGTTCGTTCCGGCGGAGGAGGATATCCTCTTTGCAGCGCTCGGCAGCAGCCGAAGACTTTAAGACATCGCTCCAGAAGCTCTGGAGTTCCAACATTGTTTTTATATCTTTATTCATTTTTAATTCGAGATATACTGCAATAGCCTGCCCTTCATTTGTCAAGCAATCGCCTAAAAATTTTTCCTCACGATATAAACATGGCAATTTATTTTAGGGGGGCAATAGTTTCATAGGGCGTTGGCTATGCTATTGGAGATATGGCTTTCAGCCATAGTGCAAGCCGCACGTTGTAGCGGCGCTACCTCACAAGGCGAGTTTATTCGGCAACCGAGGGTGAAATCTGATT
>JAITPE010000255.1 GCA_031289575.1 Spirochaetia bacterium
GAATGCCCCGAGTTTCCTATAACGGCGAGCTGTTTGCCCGAGGCCGATATTGTTCCAACCGCAATGTGCATGTACACCGAACACACATCACCCTCGTGCTGTATTATAGTAAAATTTCCGCCGCCCGGTTCATTATCAAGAGGAAAAAATGATTTGTCCCAAAAATACATTACCGTCCCGTCAGCCGCCGGACGAATGATGTCGTCCGCGGACACAAGATCAATGCCGTCATGAAAATGATCGCCCCTTGATTCTCCAAAAGTAGATGTAAGGCGGCCGTTTTCAACAGGCCAGTTGAACGACAGTGTAAACAATACTATAATCAGAAGAGATACTTTTGCAAGCAAGCGATTGTTCATGGCAGCCTCCGTTTATTATAGGGCGCTCTGCGGTTTACTGTGAATCCGGCAAAAGGCATCCGGTTCGCTTCCCTCATAAAACAGCTGCCAGGCCGTTTCCGGACAGGCGTCACCGGCAACCTTCCCTGATTCAAGGCATATCCTTTCACGCGACACCCCCTTGGGAACAGCAAAATCTTTAAGCCCCTCATTGGAAAGCGTTCTTGCCGCAAACTTTCCCCACACCGGAGCCGCTACCGAACCGCCCGATCTTCCGCGCCCGAGAGAGATCGCTCCCTGTTTGTTGCCTACCCATACTACCGTCACAAGATCCGGGGCATAACCGGCAAACCACGCGTCGTTGTAATCGGTACTGGTTCCTGTTTTTCCGGCAACGGCAACCGGCAGCTTCGCGCCGGCAGCCGCGTAGTATGCTGTCCCGCCCTTTTCAAAAACGCCCTTGAGCATGGATATAATAACCGCCGCGGCCCTTGGGTCAATAATTTTACCTGTTTTATCACGCCTTTCTTTTATGAGGGACTGCGCCTCTTCGGCGTAATCCCATACAATATTGCCGTTATAGTCTTTGACATAGCGGATACCGAACGGCTTTACATAATCGCCGCCGTTCACTATGACCGAGTGCAGCACGCAATTCTCCAAGGGCGATACCTCGTATGTTCCGAGAGCAAGTGAAAGCGTTTTTCCAAAACGCTTTTTAAGGGCAGCGTCCGGCAAGTCCAAACTGCTGCGGATGATTGAAAATATTCTGTCATATCCTGTTTTGTCAAGAACCTTGACCGCCACAATGTTTACCGATTTCCTAAGAGCCTCCCTTATTATTATATCGCCGGAGTATCCAAGCGAATAGTTCTTGGGACTGTAGCCTCCCTTGAATGTGACGGGCTCATCCTGAAAAACAGTCGACGGCGTAATGTCCTTGTCCTGCACAGCGGCCGCGTAGATTACGGGTTTGAATGATGAGCCGGGCTGGCGCAAAATCTGCTGTACATTGTCATTCTGATTGCTTGATGAAAATTCGTACCCTCCGGCGTAGCAGATTATTTCTCCGGTAAATGGATTGATGGATACAAGGGCGCCCTCGATATTGGCAGCCTTGGCGGCTTCAATATCGGCCTTTCCCTTATCCTTTATGGCGGAGGCTGCCTTCTTGTGGTACTCCCTTTGGGCCGCTATTCCGGCCCTGAGGTTCTCAAGCGCGGCATCCTGCTTTTTTCCGTCAATGGTTGTGTATATGCTAAGCCCGCCCTTCTTTACGGCGTCCTCGCCGAATTTTTCAACAAGGAGCCTCCTTATCTGCTCATTAAAAAAAGGCGCCCTGTTTATCCGGTACGAACTGAATATGAAGCTGCCGATTGATGACGACACAGCCTTCTGCTTATCATCAAACGCAAACTCCCATTTCTTTACAAATCTATCATACTGATAATCCGCCTGCTTTTGCGTAATAAATCCCGCGTCAACCATCGAACCCATAATGCGCTTTGTTTTGCGCAGTGAATTGTCCAGATTGGATATTGGGGAATACATGCGCGGACTGGAGATTGTCGCTACTATAACAGCGCATTCCGCAATATCGCATTGATTAATGCTCTTGCCGAAAAACATCTTGGCCGCGGATTCCACCCCGTACGCGCCGTTGCTGAAATATATGAGATTGAGGTACATGGATAAGATATCCTGCTTGTCGTACCTGCGCTCTATTTCATAGGCGCAAAACGCCTCGTATATTTTCCGCTTGAGGCTGCGCTCCATATCGGTAAAAAGAACCTTGCCGAGCTGCTGGCTGATGGTGCTGCCCCCCTGTACGACATCAAAATTCACTATGTTCACAAGTATGGCGCGCAGTATGCCCCTGTAATTTATTCCTCTGTGCTTATAAAAATCCCTGTCCTCGCTCGCTATGACTCCCTTGACAATCCATTCGGGAATAAAATCATACGGAACGATTTCTCTTTTCTGGTCAAAAAACTCGCCTATTATATCATCATGACGGTCGTATATGCGCGTCGGAAGATCCACCGCCTTTGCGGAAACATCAACATCGCTGGAACTGTAGACATATCCCTTCCGCATTTCCTCGGTGCGGTCGATGAGCTGCTTGTACCTTGACAAACGCTCCATAGCCGCATCCTTGTTGCCAAGCCAGCTCACATATACAACGCCGGTGTACACCCCCCCCGCGAGAACGACAAGCAGCGGGAGCCCTATGAAGAACTTCCGGTGCGCGAAAATAAATTTTAGAAGTTTCATATCACGGCGCCTTCCCTGTATAATTTTTTCCCTGCCAACTGTCCGCACGCCCCGCAAATATCTCCGCCGTAGCTCATCCTTACCGATACGGGCACATTCATTATGGCAAGCTCATTGAGAAAAGACTCAATCTCTTCCCCGCCCGGCGCTTCTCCGCTTCCGGAGGGATTGAGCGGAATAAGGTTAAGCTTTATTCTAATATTGCGGAACATTTTTTTCAAACGCTTGGCGTCCTCACGCGAGATATTGTCCCTGCGCATCACATACTCTATTGTAAGCCGGTTTCTGGACGCGGGAAATTTTTTCTCAAGCATTGAGAGTATTTCGGCAAACGGATATTTGCTTTCCACCGGCATATTGATCCGCCGTTTTACGGATTCCGTATCATTTAATGAAATTGCCAAATTATACGGGCGCTCTTCATCAATAAAACGCTCTATTGCCCTTCCTATGCCGCAGGTCGATATTGTAATCTTTCTTACCGATATGTGAAAGCCGAAGGAGTAATTCATGATGTCGGCCGCTTTAAGTACATTATCGTAATTGAGAAACGGTTCGCCCATTCCCATAAAAACAATATTATTGTTTTTAAGCCCTGATATTCTGCGCACCTGGCTCAGCTGCTCAAGTATCTCCGCTGTTTCAAGATTGCGCACAAAGCCCATCCCGCCTGTGCGGCAAAACGAGCATCCCATGCCGCAGCCGATCTGGCTCGATATGCACAGTGTGAGTCTTTCGCCTGATAACTTCTCACTTTTTATGAGCACAGATTCAATGTAATGGCCGTCCTCCGTTCTGAAAAGGTACTTTTCGGTCTCGTCCGATTCCGAAACCAAGCGTTCTTCCAAAACAAGCGGAGCAAGCAGAAACTCATCACCCAAGCGCTGCCTGAGTTCCTTTGAAAAGTTTGTCATATCGTGAAAAGAGCCGACATTTCTTTCATATATCCAGTTGAAGAGCTGACGCCCCCTGTAGGATTTTTCACCGGCAGAGGCGAACCAGGAATCGGCCTCGGCAAGGGATATATTTTTAATAAACGGCTTATGCATTTGGGGTATACATATCTCACGGCGATATTTGTCAATCAGCATTCTCTTCTATTTTTTCGAGCGGGGTTGGATCCTTGACGCACCTGAAACCGGAAATATTGTCCTTTTCAAGGCTGGGTATGCCGCCGATTTCCCGCCTGCTTGAACGGAGATTGGAAATCTCGCTAAAGCAGGCCCCGCCCCGCACGACCTTGTACTGCTTCCCATACCTGCCGTCTGCATAGAAATTGTCCTTGTACGGCATAAACCAGCTCGAAGTCCATTCCTGCGCGTTCCCGGACATATTGACTATATTGTAGGGAGATACGCCTTCTTTTTCAAATGCATACACAGGCAGCAGCGCAGGCCCGTTCTCTAAAGCCTTTGCCTTAAGGTCACTCCGTAGCGATTTATCCGCCCAAAACTGCAGGCAATTGGCGCTGCCGTTTAAAAAAGAGCGCCCCCAGGGAAAAATTCTGGGGAGGCCTTTTTCAAGGAATTCAGCGCCGCCCCTTGCAGCCTTTTCCCACTCCTGCTCTGTCGGCAGGCGCTTCCCTGCCCATTTGGCGTACATCTCGGCTTCTCTGAATGTTACAAGAACAGGCATATCCGCCGCGGCCGGATTGTATTTGCCGTTTTTCCATGAAAGAGGAGCCCGGCCGTCCGGGCTTTCCGCAAACTTAAGGTAATCGCTGTTGGAAACCTCGTATTTATCCATATAAAAATCACCAAGATAAACCTCCTGTTCCGGAAACTCGTCCTTCTCATAGTCATTGCTCCCAAGCATGAACTTTCCTTTTGGAACCAATAACATTTCGCGACCGTCCGCAGGCGTAACTATGCGCGGTTTGTAAAATATCTTTTCATTATAGTACCCGCGCCGGAAATCCCTTTCAAAAGGCTCGCGCTTTTTTAAAAGGGCGATGTTCATTCCGGCCTTTAGTGCAAACTCCCTGTCTTTAAAAAAAGAAAATGAGGCAAGCTCCCTGCAGCATATTTCGCCCTTGTTCACCGTTACGATCGACAGTATTTTAACCTCGCCTACAGCGGTTTTATCCTCAAGCAAAAAGTAACTGCCCTCTTCGGGCCTTTCCTTGAAAGAGAGGGTCAGCATATTGGGCTTCCGTATGGATTCCACTTCC